>DAIQBR010000022.1:16959-19931 GCA_036781105.1 Kiloniellaceae bacterium | reverse complement strand
GCCTGTAGCCGGGCAGGTCCGGTGTGAACACCGGGCGTTCGGTGCCCAGGCTCTGCGCCAGTGCCTTCCACTGGCCGCCGGTTGCGGCGGAACTGTGGAGTGCCAGAAGAGGCGCCGCGGCCGAAACCGCAGCTGAACCCTCATCCAGCGTCACTTGATCGCTCCTCATCGTAATCCCGCCTCCTCGCGAGACATGACATTGCGCTGCCGAACTGCGGGGTCAGGCTGCCCGGGCCGCTGTGCAAGCGGAGCCAATGGCTTCGATGTGCCGGTGGTCGGTGCCGCAGCAGCCGCCCATGACAGTGATGTGGCCGAAGCGCGCCTGCAGGTCGCGGTACTGCTGACCCAGCTCGTCGGGATCGCCGGCGTCGAGTTCTTCGGCCTCGTCGAGCTCGGCATGGCTCATGCGCGAGGCATTGGCGCGCAGACCCTGGATGCGCTTCACCCAGCTCTCACCGGCTTTCAGCGCGTCCTCGAAGTGGTCCGGATGGGCACAGTTGATCATGTAGTAGGCCGGGCCGTTGCCGGTCGCCGCATCGACCGTCTCGACGGCGTCTTTCAGGCTCTGGCCGGACGGCAGGTGCCCGTCGGTCTCCACGGTGAAGGAGATTGCGACGGGAATGCCGGCGACCTCGGCGGCGCGGGTGATGCCGATGGCTTCTTCGGCGTAGGTCATGGTGATCGCCGTCACCATGTCCGCTTCGGAACCGGCGAAGACGTCGATCTGCTTGGCGTGGTAGGCCTGGGCTTCCGCCGCCGTCATCGCGTTCTCGACCTTGTAGCCGTCGCCGCGCGGACCGACGCAGCCGCTGATCACGACGGGCGAGCGGTCGCTCTCGAAGGTGCGGCGCAATTCAGCGAGCAAGGCGATCGACTGGCGGTTCACCTCGGCCATATCCTTCGCGGTAGCCGAGCTTGGCGCCCCAGTCGACGGAGGCACGCCAGGTCGCGCTCTCCAGGATGAAGCCGCAGCCCTTTTCCCTGGCGATGCGGGCATGGCTGCTGTAGTAGCGCCGCAGAGCCGCCTGACCCGCCTGATCCTTCAGCAGATCGAAAGCGGCAAAATAGGGCAGGTCGATCCCTTCGTGGAAAATCAGCGTGGTCTCGATGCCACCATCGGTCAGGAAGATCCCGCCATTCAGCTGCGGCAGGCGCTCACGATACTTGGCCATTGGATGTCTCCTCTTGCGACTGCAGCTTCGAAGGGAGCTGCAATGGCGGGAGAACCTACGCGCCTACTATTTCTGCATGATGTCCTGGCCCGGAAACATTACTAAGAGGCGAGCAATACAACTGAAACCTTGCCGTGTCCCGGCCGGGCCCGGGCAAATCTCAGAAAATACTGCTGAGTCAGACAATTATGGCGTGGGTTGGGAAATGCACCGGCGCTGGCTAGGGAAATACTCGCTCGCATAGCCACGCCCCCTGCCACTGCCGGCAGTCGGTTTTCGGGCCGGGAGCACCTCGACGGACCGCCGGGTCCGGGACGGCGACAGAAACCGGTTGCCGCCCGAAAAAGCACCAAATATGGAGGGTCGGCGGACGGCGGACCTGGCTTTCCACCGTGGCAAAGACGGGTACAGGCCCTATATTCAAAGTGAGCCGTTCAGGTAGAAATCAACAACACGAAGGGGTGCTTGCCTCTCGCGTGCATCTGATCGTGGCAGCGCCTTATTGCCGGCGCCTGCCAGCAAACAAACTAGAGGCAGGAGCCGCTTTCTTGAGACAGCCAGCCGCGACAAAAGCCCGATGCCGCGGGCAGGGTAGCCGTGCCGCAACGGCCGTCTGCTGGCTGTGTGTCGCGGCCCTGGCTCTGGTCACGGCATCCTGCCAGTCGCTGGGCCTGGGCGCCCCTCCGGAAACGGCAGGCGAGGATACGGTGGCAGCACCGGATGAACCGAGGATCGCCTACGAAGCCACCCTCACAGGCGTCGAAGACGAGGGCCTGCTGGAAACCCTCCGCGCCTCATCACAACTGGTCGCCCTGGCGGATAAGCCGCCGGCAACCACGGTCGGGCTGCGGCGCCGCGCCGAAGACGACATCAATCGCCTGCAGACCGCGCTGCGCTCGGAGGGCTATTACGACGGCCAGATCACCCTCGACATCGATACCGAGGCTTCGCCGGCCAAGGTGGAACTCGCGATCACACCGGGGACGCGCTACAGCATCGCTGCGTACAACATCACATACACGGGCACTCCCCCGGCCCCAGCCGAGGAGATGCCCTCGCTGCAAGACATCGGCATTTCGCTCGGCATGCCGGCCCGTGCCCCGCTTGTGGTCGCCGCGGAGCAATCGTTGATCGGGCACCTCCAGGAGCGCGGTTATCCCTTCGCCGGAGTCGGCGAGCGCAAGACCTTCATCAACCGCGACAGCAACGAGATGACCGTCGAGCTTTCCGTCAAGACCGGACCCAAGGCGACCTTCGGCCCCCTCGCGTTCAGCGGCCAGCAGGAGGTCGAAGAAAGCTACCTGCACGAGATCGCCGAGTGGCCGGAAGGTGAAGTCTATGACCGCAGGGTGGTGCGCGACCTGCAACGCCGCCTCGCCGACACCAGCCTCTTCTCGACGGTCAACGCCGAGACGGCTGCGGAGGCCGATGCCGAGGGCGAAGTGCCCGTCACCGTTACCCTGGTCGAGCGCGAGCACCGCTCGATCGGCGCCGCGGCCGCTTACTCGACCGATATCGGGCCCAGTCTGGAGATTTTCTGGGAGCACCGGAACCTGATGGGCTCGAACGAGCAGATTCGGCTCAGCGCCACGGGCTCTTTGATCGAGCAGACCGCTGAGATCGACTTCCGCAAACCTGCCTTCCTGCGCCCCGACCAGGACTTCCTGGTCGATCTCAAAGGCGGCCAGGAAGACACCGATGCCTACGAGAGGCAATTCGCCGACGCCCTGGTCGCACTGGAGCGACCGGTACTGGAGAACTGGCGGGTTTCCGCCGGCGGCTCCTTCGCCTATGAGATCG
>DAIQBR010000022.1:0-16949 GCA_036781105.1 Kiloniellaceae bacterium | reverse complement strand
ACGAGAAGGCCGACAACGGTGAAGGCCAGCGCCGCTTCCAGCTCTTCGGACTGCCGCTGACGGCGCAGCGCGACGACACCAACGATCCGCTGGATCCGACGGAAGGCACGCGGCTGCAACTCTCCCTGACACCCACGACGGGAGTCGGCGATGAGAGTCTGCTCTTCATCACGGCAGTAGCCGGCGGGTCTGCCTACTATGCCGTCGACGAAGAAGAGCGTTTCGTGCTCGCCGGCCGGGCAAGGGTCGGAACGATCCTCGGCGAGAACACCGATGCCCTGCCGGCCTCCAGGCGCTTCTACGCCGGCGGCGGCGGATCGATCCGGGGCTACGAGTACCAGCTTGTCGGACCGCTGGATGACGACGAGAATCCCTTCGGCGGAACTTCCCTGCTGGAGGTCGGTGGCGAAGTCCGTGTGCGCGTCACCGAGCAAATCGGCGTCGTTCCCTTCATCGATGGCGGCACGGTCTACGACGACCCATTTCCGACCGGCAATGAAACCCTGCGATGGGCTGCGGGGTTGGGATTCCGGTACTTTACCGGCTTCGGCCCGATACGACTGGACTTCGCCTTCCCGCTCAATCCGCGCGACGGCGTCGACGAGCCTTTTCAGTTCTACATCAGCTTCGGACAAGCTTTCTGACATGTCCCGGGCAAGAAGAGTTGCGAAGTGGGGTTTCATCGGCTGTGCCGGCTTGCTCGCCACGGTTGCGGTCGCGCTCGCGCTCGGCTACGGCTGGCTGCAGAGCGACACGGGCCGCAGTTGGCTCGCCCGTCAGATCGAGGACGCCGCCAGCACACCGGGCGAAGCGGAACTCTCCATCGGCAGCCTGACCGGCAATCTGCCTCACCGCCTGCGCGCCGAGAATATCACCCTGCGTGATCGTGAGGGCACCTGGCTCAGCATCGCGGCACTGGAACTCGACTGGCACCCCTGGGCACTGCTCAACCGGACTCTCGACGTGGAGCGCTTGGAACTCACCGGCGTCGCCATGCCGCGCCTGCCCGCCGCCAGCGGGCGCGAGGAGGCGGAGAGCGACAGCGCGCCGGGCGACCTGTTTGACTTTCCGCTGAAGGTGCGCGTCCGCCGTGTCGCCGCCGACGTGATCGACCTCGGCGAACCGGTGCTGGGACAGGCGGCACGCCTCACCCTGGAAGGCGAAGCCCGGCGGCGCGAAGACGGCAGCCTTACCACGGCGCTGAACCTGCGCCGCATCGACGACTTCGACGGGCGCCTCGCCGCAAGGCTGATCTACCAACCGGGCGACGACAGCCTGACCGCCGACATCGAGGCATATTCAGCGCCCGGCGGTCTGCTCGCCACCTTGCTCGACACACCGGATCTGCCGGGGGCGACGGCAGGGCTGAAAGGCAGCGGCGCGCTCACCGACTGGGCCGGCGCCTTCACGCTGTCGCTTGGCGATATCGCCCGGGCGGACGCCACGATCGGCCTGCGCCGTGCCGACGGCCGCTCTCTTGCCTTCTCTCTCCAGGGCGATGGAACGCTCGACCCGCCGCAGCGGGGTGTCTGGCGTCTCATCGCCGGGCGGACGGAAGTCGACCTGCAGGGCGCCTGGCAGGACAACCGGCGCCTCCATCTGGATCACCTGATCGCGGCCAACGACACCCTGCGGCTCTCGCTCAGCGGCGATCTGGAGCCTGATGCCGGAACCCTGAACCTCAAGCTGGCGGCGTCCTCCGACAATGCCCAGGCAATTGCCGAGCTGGCAGACCTCGACGGCTTGCGAAGCCTCGCCGCCGACGTCACGGTGACCGGCACGCTCAACCGCCCACAGGCGAGCCTGCAGCTGCGCGGCGAGGGCCTTGCCACGCCCGACATCTCGGCGGAGACCATCACCGCCGGCGGCACGGTGGCCGCTGGACGCGATCTGCTGGGACCAAGACCTCTGCTGGCACTGGACCTACGCGGCGAAGTCGTTGCGCTGCGGCTGGCGGACCAGGACCAGGTCAACCAGGTGCTCGGAGACAGGCTGCCCTTCAGCCTCGCCGGCAATCTCGATCTCGGCGGCAACGTTCTGGAGATCGCCGCCCTGGAGGCCAGCGCCGGCACCGCCAGCGTCACCGCGCAGGGGCCGCTCAACCTGGATGACGGCAGCGGCACCCTGAACGCTCAGGCGCGGGTCTCAGACCTCGCCGCCCTGCAGCCGCTCACCGAGATCCGCCTCGGCGGCGCCGCACAGCTGGCCGGCCCGCTGACCGTCCAGGACTTCGGCACACGCATTGCCGCCGAGTTGACGGGGCGTTGGGATCAGCCGGCGAGTGAGATCGGCGTCATCACTGCCGTGGCCGGCAAGGGCCTCGATCTCGCAGCAAAGCTCACCATTGAGGGGAGCACGGTCCATGTCGAGCAACTGAGCGCCACCTCGCCCGCCACGCAGATCACCGCCAGCCTGACGGTCGAGGGCCCACAGCTCCGCGATGGCCGCTACAGCGTGACTCTGGCCGACGCCAAGGTGCTGGCCGGCGAATTCGGTGTCCCGCTTTCCGGCAAGGCAATCGCCGAAGGCACCCTGGCCGGCCCCTTCGATTCACTGCAGCTCGACGGCCGCGCCCAACTCGCGCGGCTGACCGTTGCCGAGCAGGCCCTGAGCGACATCGCCGCCGGCTACAAGTTGCGCATCGCCGGGGCCGACATCGATGGGCCGGTCGAAGTCGCCCTCGCCTCTCCCTTCGGCCGCGCCGAGGCGAAGGCGGACCTGCAGCTCCGCAGTGATGCCGTCACCCTGGCCAATCTCAGCGCGCGCCTGCCGGAAACGACGGTCGCGGGAAGTGTCATTGTACCACTCGACGGCGGCGAGCCCCGCGCCGACCTGCAGGGAGAGCTGGGCGACCTCGGCCCCTGGCTCGCCTTTGCCGGTTTCTCAGGCGGCGGCGCGGGCAGCCTCTCGGTGCAGCTGAACCAGCCCGGCGCGGCGGCCCCGCTCACCGCCTCGGCCGAGTTCTCGTCGGTGCAGTTCCGCCCGGCAGCAGGCGCGATACCGCTGCGCGCGGCAAAGCTCACCGCCAAGGTCACGGCGCAGGATCCCGCCTTCGAGCAGCCCGGCCGGATCACCGTCGTCGCGGAAGGTTTCCAGCGCGACGATCTCAATCTTGACCGCGTCGACCTCGCGGCGCAGGGCACCGCCACGGCGCTCGACGTCGAACTCGATACCAAGGGCCGCTGGGTCGAGCCGATCGAACTGAGCGCCGCTGCGCGCATCGACCGTCAGGACGAAACGACCACTGTCGCCCTCCGCTCCGCCGAAGGCCGTGCCTTCGGCCAGCCCTTGCAGCTCAAGCAGACCGCGACCCTGACGCTCACGCCGACTCTGACGCGGCTCGAGGGGCTTTCCCTGGCATCGGGCGAGACCACCCTGACGGCCGACGCGCGGATGGGCGACGGGCAGGTTTCGATAGAGGCGGTGCTCGACGCCCTGCCCATGTCGACCGTCGACGCGGTCTGGGAGAGCGGCCTGGCGGGCCGGGTTTCCGCCCAGGTGAATTTGCAGGGCAGCTTCGAGGCGCCCAGCGGTACGGCCAGCCTCACCGCGACGGGCCTGCGCCCGCGCGATGCCAAGGACCTGCCCGAATTGAAGCTGACGGCAGCGGCGGACTGGCAAGGCGGCCGCCTCAAGGCCGACGGTGAATTGGGTGGCGCCCAGGTGACCGCGGCCCGCTTCAGCGCCGATGCCCCCTTGCAGCTCGCACCCGACGGCAGTGTCGTGGTGCCGGAGGATGCGCCACTTTCGGGTAACCTGACCTGGAACGGCGATATCCGCACCCTGCTGCTTTTCGTTCCCTTGCCGCAGCACCGGCTCGGCGGCGCGGCCAACATCGACATCGCCCTTTCCGGCACGCCCGGCGCGCCGACCGCACAGGGACGCGTCGAACTGGAGAACGGCCGCTACGAGAACCTGGAACAGGGCACCATCCTTAAGGATCTCACCCTGACCGCGCAGGTCACCGAGCGGGGCATCGCCCTGACGAAGCTCAGTGGCAATGACGGCGCCGGCGGTACGATCAGCGGCAAGGGCGGCTTCGAGATCGAGCCCGATGAGGACTTTCCCTTCGACCTGTCGGTTTCGCTCGACAAGTTCCATGCCCTGCGCCGCGACGACGTCACCGCCGTCACCAGCGGCACCGCCCGACTGACCGGCGACATCGGAGCGCCGCGTGTCGAAGGGCGTTTTACCACCGACACTATCGAGGTCAGCCTGCAAAACGACCTGCCGCCCAACGTCGTCAGCCTCGACGTTGTGGAAATCAAGGACGGCGTCGTGCAGCAGGAACCACAGGAGGAAGAAGCCGCACCTCCTGTCGATGCCGAACTCGACATCGTCATAGACATGCCACGGCGCATCTTCGTGCGCGGGCGCGGTCTGGACTCCGAGTGGTCCGGACGTATTACGGTCGAGGGCACCACGGCGGAGCCGATCGTCAACGGCGAGGTGAACCTGATACGCGGCCGGATGGACGTTATCGGTAAGCCCTTCATTCTTCAGGAAGGCAAGGTGATCCTGCCCCAAGGTGCCGAAACCGATCCGACCTTGAACGTCGTCGCGGTCCACAAAGGACAGGATCTGACGGTGACAGCCCGCCTCGCGGGACCGCTCTCAGACCCGGAACTGGAACTGAGCTCGGTGCCCCAGGTGCCGCGCGACGAAATCATCTCGCGCGTCCTCTTCAACAAGTCCGCCTCCGAATTGAGCGCGGCCGAGGCGGCACAGCTGGCAATAGCGCTGCGCGATCTGACCGGCAACGGCGGCGGCAGCGATATCCTGGGATTCGCCCGCCGAACCCTGGGGGTCGACGTATTGCGGGTCGAAACCTCCGAGACCGGGTCGGCCGCTGTCGAGGCCGGCAAGTACCTGACCGACGAGGTCTATCTGGGTGTCAAGCAGGGCGCCGACTCGCAGTCGAGCTCGGCCGGCGTCGAGGTCGAAATCACCCCCAACATCACCGTCGAGAGCGAGGTCACCGGCTCCGGTGCCAGCAAGTCCGGCGTGCGCTTTAAATGGGACTACTAGAAATCAGCCTTCCGCCGGGCGCTCTCGCGTGCGCACCTCAAGCGGCTCCTTGATCAGCAACTGCCGGTGCGGATAGGGAATCTCGATGCCGTGCTCCTTGAAGGCGTCCCAGACCGCCAGCATCACCTCACCTTTCACGTTCATCACGCCGCCCTGCGGGTCGCGGATCCAGAAACGCAGGACGAAATCCAGCGATGAGTCGCCGAAGCCGGTCAGGTGGCAGACCGGCGGCGTGTCCTGCGCCACACGCGGCGGCCTGGCAGCGGCTTCCCGGGCGATACGCCGGACCTCGTGCGGATCGCAGTCATAGGAGACCCCGAAGGTGATCTCCATGCGCACCAGCTCGTTGGTAAAGGACCAGTTCACCACGCGCTGGGTGATCAGGTCCTCGTTGGGGATCAGGTACTCCTTGCCGTCGCGGGTGACCACCGAGACATAGCGGGCGCCGAGCGACGATATCCAGCCGAAGGTCTCACCAAGCTCGATGACGTCGCCGGGCTTGATCGACTTGTCGAGCAGCAGGATCACGCCACTGATGAGATTGGAGACGACTTTCTGCAAGCCAAAGCCGATGCCAACGCCGACGGCGCCGGAAAACAGGGCGAGTGCCGTGAGATCGATTCCCACGGAATTGAGGGCCACGACCACCGCCAGGGTGATCAGGGTGATCTTCAGCAGCTTGCCGAGCAGCACCTGGATCGAAGGTGTCAGGTCCGGCACACGGCTGATGCGCCGCTCCAGGAAGCGCGACGACACCGAGGCTGCCCACAGGAGGATCGCCAGGGTGACGACGCCCTTCACCACCGTCAGCAGCGAGATACGCAGCTCGCCGAAGTTTACCGCCAGGGAGTCCAAAAGCGCGACGGAGGGATCGAGCAGATCGGTAATGTTGAGGGCGGCGAGGGTCCAGGCGCAGATTGCCAGGGCCTTGGCCAGCGCCGGGTTGTGCACAAAGGTGGTGACCAGGCGGATCACGACCCAGGCGGTCAGCAGGCTGGCGATGATGCTGAGCAGGTAGCCGCGGCTCGGCCAGGCGCTCTGGAGCATGACGGCGAAGGCCAGCCACAGCAGAACCAGATAGATCAGCGGCGTGAGCAGGGAAGGCAGCGCGCGCAATTGGGCGGTAAAGCGCGCCGGAACCGTGGCGCGCTCGAGCCAGGACACGAGCGGCGGACGCAGCCGGCTCGCGAGGAGAAGGGCGAGGCCGAAAAGGCCGGCCAGTACGCCGACCTGCAACAGCGTCCAAACGTTGGCGACGTTCTGGATCGCCCAGTCGACGGCCTGCTGCAGCTTCGCCTCCAGCCGCGCGGTATCGAGAAGTTCTTCCATCAGGGCTCGCTTGTTGCCAGGTCCAGCGCAGATGCCAGCGTAGAGCGGAATCGCCTGAGGTGGGAACCGCAATGCGGCCCGGGCACGGCGGTGTCGGTGCCCCCCGTCCTCCGAGGGATTCCCGCCCACCAGATGAAATGAAAGGCATCGCAACAGACACCAACATCATAGAAGACAGACAGAAATCATATAATATTTACTTTTTTCGTTAGATTATTTATTTGATTTTACATAAAATTGGAGGATTTATTTGCTTGCTATTAACAATTCCTATCACTATTTTACTATGATCATGGCGAAAATAGCTTCGAATCGCGCTGCAAACCTGAAAGTGTCGGTGGATTCGGTCTGCAAGTTTCAGGCACGAATGGCCGCCGAGCTGGGCCGAAGCAGCAGTGACAACAACGTCCGCGGCTTCGCGCCGGGCGAGGAGCCCCGCCTGCTGATCGTCGACGACCAGAGCGTGAACAGAGACGTGTTGGCGCAGCAGCTGCGCATCCTCGGTCTCCATTGCCTGCAGGCCGACGGCGGCCCGGCAGCCTTGCGACTGCTGGCAGAACACAGCGTCGATATCGTCATCACTGACTGCTCCATGCCGGCGATGGACGGCCTCGAGCTGACCCGACGCCTGCGGGCGATGGAAGTCGCGGGCCGGCCCCGAAGCATCATCATCGCTCTCACCGCCTACGACCTGCCGGGAGTCGCCGAGCGCTGCCATCAAGCCGGCGCCGACGACTTTCTCTCAAAACCTCTGCAGCTTCGCCAACTGGCCGAGACGCTGCACAGGTGGCATGACAAGGGCGTAGTGGCCGGCGCCCGCGACTCCGATGCCGACAGCGCGGCGGCGGCCACTGCAACAACACCCGAGATGCCGCCTTTCGATGCAAGCGTCCTGGCCGGAATCCTCGGCAGCTCGGATCCGATAATCATGAAGCCCGTGATGCACGCGTTCATGTCCAGCTGGCAGAACTCGCTGTCGACGATCCGCCAAAGGCTGCGCGAACGGGACGCCCCGGCTCTGTCGGAGGCGGCCCACGCCGCCAAGGGTCTGGCAGAGTACGGCGCCGCCCCCCGGCTGGCAGTGAGCTGTGCGCGGCTGGAAACCCTGGCGCGGACGCATTGTTGGCCGGATGCCGCCGGCGTAATCGAGGTGATGGAGCAGGAGACCGGGCACCTGCAACGCCATCTCGCTGAGCTGAGGTGAATGGCCATGGCCGATTTCGCCTCCCGCAATCTCATTCTCGTCGCCGACGACCAGGCGTTCATCCGCTCTCTGCTGATTTCCATGCTGCGTGAGCTGAACTACCGCACACTGGACGCCTCGGACAGCGCCGAGGCCATGCGACACCTCGAGCGCAATCCCTACGCGGCGATCCTCGACCAGCGCATGGCGGGACAAACGGGGCTCGAGATTCTCCAGGCGGTGCGCAGCGGCTGCACTAGGTCGCCGCGCGACCTGCCGGTCCTCTTACTTACCGGCCACGCCGACGAGCACATCGTGCGTATCGCCGGTGAACTCGACGTCTCGGCTCTGCTTTCGAAGCCGATATCCAAGGAGCAACTAGGGGCGCGGCTGGACGCCATCGCCAAGACGGAGATCGAATTGAAGGCGCCCCGCAGCTATGCCCTGGTCGATGTCGATCCCGCCGAGTGCGCCGCGCCGCCAAGGCAGACAAGCAGCGCTTGGATCCTTCGCGAAACCATCATACCGCGCAACCCCGCCTCCGCGACCACCGCAAAAACACCGCTGCGCCGCAGGAGAAAGCCCTATATGCGGCGGGGCGACGATATCCACTACAGTCGGCTCGAGGCCGGAATGGTTCTCGCCCGCGACCTCTATACCGCCAACGGCACGCTGCTGCTGGCCGCAGGCAGCGAGATCAACAAGGCAATGGTCAAGCGCCTGCGCAAGGTGTGCGAAGACAATGCCAACATGACCTACCTCACTGTGGTCGCCGCCAGTGGGGGGTCCAGTGGTTCCGAGATTCTGTGAGGACCACGCAAATCTAGACGATCGGCGCCTCGCCGGCGAGCTCTGAGGTCAGCCCCCGTTCGTAGGCTGCCTCCGGCTCGAAGTCGTCGAGCGAGCGGGCGATGATCTGCGTGCCCTCATGGCGGGCGATGTGGAACAGGGCGTCGCCCTCGTGCACCAGGGGAATGTTGCTGCGGCCGATGATGACGCCGCCGACGCTGGCACGCACCTCGGCCTCGTTTTCCCCGAAAGGATCGGTGATGACACCCAGCAGTTGCCCCTCGCTGACCGCACTGCCGAGGGCGGCCGAAGAGCGCAGCAGGCCGCTGTGCGGCGCGCGCACCCACTTGCTGGAGCGGATCACCAGCGACTTTTGACGCTTTGCCGGCCCCGTGGAGGGCGGCAGCATCCGAATCTGGCGCATCACCCGCACCACGCCCTTCACACCGGCACGAATACTGGCCTCGTCGAAGCGCAACGCCTCGCCGGCCTCGTAGACGATGACCGGAACCGAGAATCCGGCGGCGGCTTCGCGCAGGCTGCCCTCGCGGAAGCCGGTATTGATGACGAAAGGCACGCCGAAGGCATTGGCCAGCCGCTCGCATTCCGGATCGTCCAGGTTGGCGCGTATCTGGGGGAAGTTGTCGCGGTGTATTGCCGCAGTGTGGAGGTCGATGCCGTGAGTCGACTTGGCGACGATCTCGTCCAGGAAGATTCGCGCCAGCCGCCCGGCAAGCGAGCCCTGAGGGGAGCCCGGGAAGCTGCGGTTGAGGTCGCGGCGGTCGGGCAGGTAGCGCGACTGCGACAGGAAACCCAGCACATTGACGATGGGCACGGCGATCAGGGTGCCGTGCAGGCGCTTCAGGGCGCTGAGGCGCAGCAGGCGCCGAATAATCTCGACACCGTTGATCTCGTCACCGTGCAGCGCGGCGCAAACGAAGAGGCAGGGCCCGGCACGCCGTCCGCGCACCACATGGACCGGCATGGTGATCGGCGTATGGGTCGAAAGGTCGGTGACCGGCAGGTCGATGGTCCGCCGCTCGCCGGGCCTGACCTCCACCGTGCCGATGGAAAGAGGATCCTTGGGGCCGGGCGCCTGCCTCGGCGCCTTCTCAGGGACGGATTGGAGCTTGCTCATCTGTCATTCGCCGCCGGCAGCTACCAGGCACCCCATGCGCCCGCGATCGCCGCCCCGGAGTCTCTCCTTTTACAGGGTGGACATCAACAGGGTCGCGATCCCGAGAAACGAGAAAAATCCCGCGATGTCGGTCACCGTGGTGAGGACGATGGAAGACGACTGTGCCGGGTCCTGGCCGAGACGCTTCAGGACGATAGGCACCACCGCCCCGGCGAAACCGGCAGCGACCATGGCCAGCACCATCGACATGGCGATCACCGCCACCAGGCCGGCCGAGCCGCTCCACAGGTACACGCCGATGCCGCAGGTGAGCGCGATGGCGATGCCGTTGGCGAAGCCGACCTGGACCTCCTTGACGGTGACGCGCAGCCAGTCGCGCAGGGTGATCTCGCGCAACGCCAGGCCCCGCATGGTGACCGCCAGCGCCTGGGCGCCGGCATTGCCCGACTGGCCGGCCACCACCGGCAGCAGCACCGCCAGGGCGGTCACCTGGGCAATCGTGTTTTCGAAGAGGCCGACCACCGCCGCCGCCAGAAATGCGGTCAGCAGGTTGATCTGCAGCCAAGGCTGGCGCTTGCGCACCGCGAAGCTTGCTTTCGACAGGGCACGCTCGTCCTTGCTGGCACCGACCATGGTCTGCAGGTCGTCGCTGGCCACTTCCTGCATCGCCTTGATGAGGCTGGTGTAGCGCACGACACCCAGAAGGCGCCCTTCGAAGTCGGTCACCGGGATGCCCGGCTGGCGCGAGCGCTCCAGCATCTCGACCACCTCGTCGCGCGGCGAGATCGATTGCGCCACGAGGGTCACCGGTTCGGCGATGTCGCGCAGGTGCTGCGCCGGCTCGGCGATCGCCAGGTCATGCACCGCGACGCGGGCAGAGAGCCGCTGGTCGTCATCAACGAGATAAATCGACTGCAGGCCACGCAGCCGCGAACGCCGCAACCGCTCCAGCGCCTGCGCCACGGTGAACTCGGGACGGAAGATGCCGATGCGCGTCTCCATGAGACGGCCGGCGCTGTCGTCGGGAAAGGCCATCAGCTCCTGCAGTTCCCGCTGCAGCGAGCCGTCGAGCGTTGCCATATGCTTGCCGCGCTCGTCTTCATCGAACTGGCCCAGGATGTTCAGCGCCGCATTGGGACTGATCGCCGCGAGGACCGCCGCGGCGAGCGCCTCGGGCAGATGCGCCAGCAGGCCGGCGGCGCTGTCGGGCGCCATGCTCTCCACCAGCGAAGCCACCGCCCCGGCCGGCTGCCCCGCCAGGGCCTGGGCGGCTTCGCTGGGCGGCATGGTCTCGATCTGCTTGGCCGCCCCCAGCGGGAACTCGCTCAGGTATGTGCGGGTCAGTTCCGCAACGGTCTTCGCCGCGCCGCCGTTCATGGCGCGCTCCGCGGACGGGTCTCCGCCTCGCCCGAGAGGCGCGACAGGCCCGGCTCCGTCGCTGCCACCTGCAGCAGGCCCGAAAGACTGACGAGGAAGGCCTCGACCATATGCATGGCCACGAGGTTGAAATGCAGTCTGCCGGAGGCCCCGTGCTGGATGTCGAGCCCCTCGCGCAGGCTTTCGAAGCGCAGGCTGCCGATCAGGCGCCGCCGCTGATCCACCACCGGCAAGGCCAGGATGCTGTCCCAGGCCTCGAGTGAGACGATCGAAGCCAGGCTTGCCTGAGGCACGGTCGGGGCAATGTCGCGCCGCATGACCTCTTCGAGCAGCGCCTCGTCCGTCGCAGCGAGCAAGTGCTCCAGGGTGGCGACGCCCAACAGACGCTGCTCGCCGTCGATCACGTAGACATTGGAGGACAGCCGCTGACCCAGTCCGCGCAGGGTCGCCAGGCAGTCGTCGACCCGCGTGCGCGGCGGGAAAGTGGCGCCAGGCACCTCCATCCACGCCCCTACCGTCGATGGATCGAAGGTGATATGGCGCGACAGGGCGGCGGCCTGCCGCCGGGGTGCCGCCTTCAGGATAGCCTGCTGTGCCGTCGGATCTATGGCCCGCATCACCAGGGTGCGGGCATAGGCCGGCGCCTGGTGCAGCAGGGCTGCGGCCTTGCGCGGCGGCAGTTCCTGCAGAACCCGGGCGGCCTGCGCAGGCTGCATGCGCGCCAGGACATTGGCGACTTCCGCCTCGGCAAGGTCCTTGACGAAGGCGGCCACGTCGACCGCCTGCAGCTGATCCAGCACCCGTGCAGCGCTGGCCGGCTGGTCCTTCAGGAAGCCGCGGCTGAGTTCAACGGCTCTATTCATTGCTGCCGACCTCCGCCAGCAGCGTGGTCGGCTGTTCGTTGAAGATCTTGGCCGGAATCGTCACCCGTCCCCTGCCCGTCGCCAGCACCACGCCGACCGGCGTCATTTCGATGATCTCGCCTTCGATCTCGCCGATGATGGCGCGCTGTCCCGGCGTATAGAGCTGCTGCAGGTAGTGGGCGCCGATGAGGTTGCTGACGAAGCTGCGCGAGCCCAGCGCGAAGGCCAATGCCAAGGCGCCGGCGATGGCGGCGGCCAGGATGGCGATCAAAGTGATCAGCAGAGTAACATCGATGCCGATCTGGTTGATGCCAAGCACGAGAGCCATGACCAGGATGGCGGCCTGCACGCCGCGGGCGAAGACTTCCGCGTGGGCAAGCCGGGCCGAGGCGACCGCCGCCGCAGTGAGGTCGCGCGCCAAAGTCGAGATGACGAAGCCAGCCAGGATGATGAAGCCGCCGGCCAGCAGCGTCGGCAGGTAGGCCACGACACGGTCAAGCCAGGCGGCGAAAGCAACCAACCCGAGAATGCGGGTCGCCAGAGTTACCGCAAAGAGGATCGTCAGCCAAAAGGCGGCATCGCCCAAGAGTTTCACCGCCGCCTCGGAGAACCGCAGCCTTCGGGCCCTGTCGAGGCCGATGCGGCGATCCAGGACGCCGTTCAGCCAGCGCGCCAGGCGCCGCACGGCGGAGCGCAGCATGCGCGCGACCAGCCAACCCAGCGCAAGGACGACGATCGCCCCGAGCAATGTCGGCAGAAACTCGACGAACTGCGCCAGAAGGCGCGACGCAGCGCTGCTGACCGTCTCAAACCAAAGCGATACCTCATCCATGACCCACTCTCCGTCAACGGTTATGCGGGAGGCCCCAGTGGGGCCCGGGTGTGTCCTGAACGGGCGCGCGGGCGCCCGGCCTCAGCCCTGCCCGCGGGTACGCGTCTTGTTCGGTTTCGCGTTTTTTTCCAGGAAGGCGATAATGCTGCCGGCGACATCCTTACCGGTCGCCTTCTCGACGCCTTCCAGGCCCGGTGAGGAGTTTACCTCCATCACCACCGGCCCATGGTTGGAACGCAGCATGTCGACGCCGCAGACGTTGAGACCCATGATCTTCGCCGCGCGGACGGCCGTGGAGCGCTCCTCCGGGGTGATCTTCACCGACAAGGCCGAGCCGCCGCGGTGCAGGTTGGATCGGAACTCGCCCTCCGAGCCCTTGCGCATCATTGCGGCAACAACCTTCTCGCCGACCACCAGGCAGCGGATATCCGAGCCGCCGGACTCCTTGATGAACTCCTGCACCAGAATGTTGGCCTTCAGGCCCCCGAAGGCCTGGATCATGCTCTTGGCCGCCCCCGTGGTCTCGCCGAGCACCACGCCGATACCTTGGGTGCCTTCCAGCAGCTTGATGACCACCGGGGCGCCGCCCAGCATCTCGACAATCTCGTCCGCACGGCTCGTCGAATGGGCGAAGACGGTTACCGGCAGTCCGATGCCGCGGCGCGCCAACAGCTGGTGGCTGCGCAATTTGTCGCGCGAGCGGCTGATCGCCACCGACTCATTCAGCGGGTAGACGCCCATCATCTCGAACTGGCGCAGCACGGCGGTTCCGAAGAAGGTGACCGAGGCGCCGATACGCGGGATCACGGCATCGAAACCTTCCAGCTTCTCGCCGCGGTAATACATCTCAGGCCGGTGCGAGGCGATATGGACATAGACACGCATGGTGTCGATCACCTCGATTTCGTGACCGCGGTCCTCCGCCGCCTCGATCAACCGCTGATGCGAATAGAGGCTCGGGTTGCGTGCCATGAGCGCGATTTTCATTCTGCCCTCGCTTTTTTCTTCAGTTTTGCTTTCCGCGGCGTCTTGCGGCCCGAAATCCTATAGGACCCGCCCGGGTCCACAACGAAGCGCTTCCTCAGCGCGCGGCGGCCGAGCAGCATGCGAAAGCCCATCTCGTCGCGGTTGGTTAGCGTCATCTCGATCGGCCATCTTGTTTCTCCCAGACTGACGGTCGTCTCGATGACATAGCGGTGCTCCTGCTTGCCGTTGGAGGAAGTGACGATCCGCTCGTCGACCAGCGGCGCCTCGCACTGCACCACCGGATTGCGATGGTGCTGGACCGGATGCAGGGAAAACCGCACATAGCGCTCGCCGTTTCGCTCAAAGGGACTGATTCCGAAGGCATGAATGGCCGATGTGCGCGCTCCGGTATCGATCTTGACCTTGATGCTCTCCACTCCGAGATCCGGCAATGCCGCCCACTCGCGCCAGCCGATCACAGTTTTGTCGCGCTTCGCCTTCTTCATCGGGCTAAGCCACCGGCCAGACCCGCCCCGTGGCGGGCGCCATCACGACGGCTCCTTTTCGCCGATCAGGCCGAGGACGGCGCCATCGCTGACCCGCCGGTAGCTGGTGAAGGTGCGCTGAGCCAGCACCACGAAGAAAGTCTCCATGTCGATCAGCACATAGCCCAGTTCGAACAACTCCTCGGCGAGCCTTCGCAGCAGCGCCGGCGGGACCCGTTTGCGCTTGGTGAGCACACGCAGGTGCTTCATCGACAGCCGGTAGCGCCCGCGCTCCTTGCCGCCGAAGCCGCGCTCGTAGAGTTCGGCGAGCTGTGCGGCGACCTGCCGTTCCGTGGGTCTGTCAGCCATGCGCAGGCTCCGTTATCTCCGGCAATGCGTCGTCAGGGGGCCCTTAGGCATGATTTTTTCATCTATGTCAAAAAATTTTTTCTACTAGGGTAAAAAATATGCATATATATAGCCGCTCCAGATGTGCCGGCGACGGCCGCAGGGGAAGGATTCGTTAACCATTTTCGGTGCATCTTCACCCCCGCAGCGGCCAAAATGCCGGCCCCTCTCCCCCTGGGCAGGCACTACGGTTCAGGCGCAGGGAACCGAATGAGCGTGAGCCGGTTTGCTGTCCGGCGACGGCAGCGCGCTCGGGCCGCATCACCCCCGGCGAGACTTGCTGGCATGTACCGACCCGGTCGGGTTACCCTACTCATTCTGAATAGTTCAATGGAATCGATTCGCGTATGACTCCCTTTGCGATTGCCGGCGTGCAGATGCACGTCGCCGCCCTGCACGACAACGTCGAAGGCATGCGGCACCGGCTCGACGTCCTGATGGGACGTGTTCCCTGGGTCCAGATGGTGCTGTTCAGTGAACTGGCGCCCTTCGGTCCCCTCACCCGCTTCGCTCAGCCCTTTCACAACGCCGTGCTGGACGGGTTCTGCGAGGACGCGCGGCGCCACGGCATCTGGCTGATTCCCGGTTCCATGTTCGAAAAGACCGAGGACGGCCACATCTACAACACCTCGGTGGTGATCAACCCGCAGGGCGAGATCGTCGCCAAGTACCGCAAGATGTTTCCTTTCCGGCCCTACGAGAACGAAGTCTCGGGCGGCACCGATTTCTGCATCTTCGACGTGCCCCAGGTCGGCCGCTTCGGCCTGTCGATCTGCTACGACATCTGGTTCCCGGAGACGACGCGCCAGCTCACCAGTCAGGGCGTGGAGGTACTGCTGCATCCGGTGCTGACCGGCACCAGCGACCGCGACGCCGAACTGGCCATCGCGCGCGCCACGGCGGCGCAGTTCCAGTGCTACGTCTTCGACGTGAATGGCCTCGGCGCCGGCGGCGTCGGACGCTCCTGTGTCATCGACCCAACGGCCACAGTACTTCACCAGTCGGCCGGCCAGGAGGACGTCTTCCCTTTCGAGATCGACCTCGACCTGGTGCGCCGCCAGCGCGAAACCGGCATGCGCGGCCTCGGCCAGGTGCTGAAGTCATTCCGCGACCGGCCGCGCGACTTCCCGATCTACGACCGTGCCAGCGGCAGCGATGCCTATCTGCATACCTTGGGGCCGCTCGAACTGCCCGCCAAGGGCTCGCGGGCCGGACTGGACAGTGAAGACCCGCAAAGCGCCCTCGTAACGGCTGCGACCGGTGGCCTGAAGGAGATCAAGTCGGCATAGCACTCGACACTATCCCGCCCCGGCGGGAGCGCATACCGGTCGGAAATACCAGGGGCCCTCAAGAGCCCCGGAGAACAGGGAGACCGCAGGATGCATTCCATCAGTGACTACTACAGCGCCGTCCAGCTGCGCGCTGACCGGTGGTCCGAGTTGCGCGAGACGGTGGACCGTCTCACGCGCCAGCAGGACGGCTCCGCCGAGAGCACCCGGCTGATCAAGCAGGCCGAGGCGTTGTTCGAGGCGCTGGGGCCGATCGAGATGTACTGGGCCTTTCCCGGTATGTCGGCCTTCGATCACCTGCGCCGCCAGCTGCAGCATCGCAATTGGGGCGATCTCGCGTTCTCCGTACGCCGCGTCGTGCGGGCGCTGACTTCCGGCACCTACCGCCGGCGCAGCGTCACCCTGGCCCGCGACGACAGCGATTCGGAAGAGGTCGAGGACGAGTCGACCCTCTCCGTCGAGGCGCGCGCCCTCTCCAAGCCCTATTTCGAGGTGCTGCTGGTCGATGAACTGACAGATCAGCAGGAGCGCTGGCTGCGCAACAGCCTGCAGCGCATGCGCCGCTCCGAGGACCAGTTCGTCTACGAGACCGTCCTGGTAGCGAGCCTCGAGGACGCGCTGATCGCCATCCTTTTCAATCACAACATCCAGGCGGTTGTGGTGCGCCCGGGGCTGACCCTCAAGTCGCACAACACCCTGCCGATCCTCACCAAGCACCTCAACCGCGCCGGCGGCAGGGAAGCGGTCGAGGCGATCGCCGAGGAAGACTACGGGCCTGAGCTTTGCCGCCTCATCGCAAGGGTGCGCCCCGAGCTCGACGCCTACCTCATCACCGACCGCTCGGTGGAGGACATTGCCGGCCAGGATCTCGGCCGCTGCCGCCGTGTGTTCTACAACCAGGAAGACTTCCTGGAACTGCACCTCAACATCCTGCGCGGCGTCAATGCGCGCTACAAGTCGCCTTTCTTCACCGCGCTGAAGGAGTACTCCAGGCAGCCGACCGGCGTTTTTCATGCCATGCCGATCAGCCGCGGCAAGTCGATCAGCCGCTCGCATTGGATCCAGGACATGGGCGCCTTCTACGGCCCGAACATCTTCCTGGCCGAGACCTCGGCCACCTCCGGCGGGCTCGACAGCCTGCTGGAGCCGCACGGCCCCATCAAGGAAGCCCAGGAACTGGCCGCGCGCGCCTTCGGCTCGAAGCAGACCTTCTTCGCCACCAACGGCACCTCGACCTGCAACAAGATCGTGGTCCAGGCCCT
>DAIQBR010000021.1:10339-20453 GCA_036781105.1 Kiloniellaceae bacterium | reverse complement strand
GTGCCGGCGGCCGGGGTCTCGGCGGCCGATGACTCCACCGGCAGCTTTACCGTAACCGGAGCGCCGCAGACCGCAGTTTCCCTCAGCATCACCGGTGACCGGCCGGGCGCGGCAGGGGCCCTCTCCGATGTCGGCGCCACCCCGGCGACCGACGCGACGGGGGCGCTGGTCATTCATCTGGCGGACGAACCCGGCATTTACCGGATCATCGTCCACTACTAGCGCGTGGCCCCCTGGCTGTCCTCATCGTTCCCGCCGCGATGACGCGAGGTTGAGCATGGTTAAGCATGCGCGCGATTTTCCGCAGGCGAGGCAAGGTCTCGCGCGGCTGTCGGGCGGCGCGCATTAACCATACAGGGCGGCACACCACTCCTTAAGGTTTCACCGGCAGTCTCTTCCCTGCGATGCGCGGGGGATATGGGACGAGTGCGATGAACGTAGAGACCCGAACTCTCGACGGTACGACGGGCGTTGCCGCGGGTAGTGCCGAGATGACGCCGGCGCTGCAGCGCGTGCTGCGGCGCCTGTCGGAACCAATGCGTGACAGTTTCACGCCGGCACAGCTCGCCGCGCTCGACAAGGCGCTGGACGCCAACAACCCGACCCGCCACACCATCAACCTGCGGCTCACGATCTTCAGCCGCGCCTACCTGGTGGTCCTGGCCGGGCCGGAACGGCGCGACCGCGCGCGGCGCGCCCAGGAGCGCGAGAAGCATCCGCTCTCCACGCCCGGCAATATCGCGGCGCTGGCGGCGCTGGCGGCGATCGGCCTCTGCCTCGGCTACGCCCTGCGCGTGCTGGTGTTCGGAGTGTAGCGCCATGGCCATCTTCCCGCCGCAGATCACGCAGGCCGACATCGAACGCATCAACCTGCTGCGGGCGGACCGCAAGCGGGCGGAAGCGCGGGAGGCCCTCGTCGCTGAATCCGGGGCCGATGAAGCCAGTGCCGAGGAGAGAGCCGCCAAGAAGGTGAACGTGGTGCGCCCGCCGCTGGCCAGGGCCCTGTCGGAGGAGCTGCGCCGCTTCGCCAAGGACGAAAGCGGCTTCACCTTCATCGACTACGCCATCACCATCAGCCTGGTCTCCATGGCCGCCGGCTTCTTCATCCCCGATCTCTGGGCGCTGTTCCAGGACACCTTCCAGACCATCACCAACGACGTCGCCAACATCAACACCAAGATGAAGATGGAGTAGGCGGGGAGTTTCCCGTCATCACGGCGTCGCGCCCGCTCCACCGCGCACAGGCCTAGACCACCCCGGAATTGATCGCCCGCGATACCTGGCGTTATGCTTGGATATCCGAGATAGCCTGCAGGCGGCCGCGGCCGCTCAGTGCTGAACCGCCGCTCGGCGGGGGAGGCGACGATGGCAGAGGTGTTGCCGGTTCTGGGCACGGCCGTCTTCTTCTTTGTCGCGATCAAGGCCTTCTTCGGTCTTCTCGCCTGGCTGTTTCCCGAAGCCGACGACCTGCACCGCGCCAGGCTCGACAGCTTCTTCGATCTGCTGGATCGCGCGTCGATCTTCGAGATCGGCCACAAGGTGCTGGCGCGGATCGTCGGCCTGGCGCGGCGGTTCTTGCGGCGGCGGCTGCGCGCCTACGCCCTGATCGGCAGCACCAGCCTGCTGCTGAATGCCGTCATCTTCTTCTACGGCACCGCCTGGGTGGTGGACGCGAACAACATCTTCAGTTCGGGCCTGGAGATCCTGCTCGACGAAGTCGGCCAGGCCGACCCGCTGCAGGTGGCTGCACTGCTGCTGCTCGTGGGACTGCTGGGCACGGGGTTCGACCTCGCTTCCCTGTCGGTCACGCTCCACCTGCTGGCGCGGGCGAGCGCGAGCGAGAAGGCGAGATCGCTGGTCCTGCACCTGGCAGTGGACATCTGCGTGGCGGGCATCGCCTGCCTGTGGGCCTATGTGATCTATGAAGTGGTCATCAACGCCTACTACGACGAGATCCTGGCCAGCGTTAAGGCCTATGCCGGGGAGCAAAAGGAAGACTACGGACGCTACCTCGGGGATACCTCCTGGGAGACCCTGCAGGTGAACCGGCCGCTGTTGTACGCGATCGTCTTTCTCGGCATTTCCGCCGCCTTGCCGACCTTCGCCTACCTGGCCGTCGTCTTCCCGATCCTGGTGCTGCGCCTGATCCCCAGGGCGGTGCAGCGCGCGCTTGCCCGCGTCGTCTACCTGATCACCACCGACCGCCAGCCGGTGCTGAAGCAGGTGGCGGTCTTCGCGAGCTGGGCCGGGGGCCTGCTCGGCGCCCTGGCCGGCTGGCTCGGCAGTGCGGCTTAGATTGAGAGGCCCGGGGTGAAAGGATCAGGCGGCCCTCTGGCCCGTTCCGCGGGGCAAGGGCCTGGCGTCTAGGTGCCGACGGCCTTTTCCGCCGGTGCTGCAGCGGCCAGCCGTTCCCGCGGCAGGCGGATGATGGCGGTGGTGCCGCGGCCGGGAGCGGAGTTCATGATAAACTGGCCGCCGTGCATTTCGGTGAAGGCCTTGGTGATGTTGAGACCGAGTCCGGTGCCTTCCTCCGAGCGTGTCAGGGCGGAGGCGGCCTGGCCGAAGGGCAGCAGCGCGCGTTCCAAGTCCTCGGCATTCATGCCGATGCCGTTGTCGGCGACCAGGATCTCGATGCCTTGCGGTACGTCGCGGGCGTCCAGTTCGATGCGCCCGCCGGGCTCGGTAAATTTGATGGCGTTGGACAGCAGGTTGATGACGATCTGCTTCAAGGCCCGGGCATCGGCGCGCAGCCGGATATCGGTTTCGCCGCAGGCCAGCACCAGTCCCTTGCTGCCGGCGCGCTCGCGCAGCAGCGCCGCGCAGCGCTGCAGCAGGCCCGAGAGGTCGACCACCTCTTCGTGGAGCTCGTAGCGTCCGGCCTCGATTTTGCTGAGATCAAGGATGTCATTGATGATCGACAGCAGATGGCTGCCGCTTTCATGGATGTCCCCGGCGTACTCGCGGTAGCGCTCGGAAACCGCCGGCCCGAACGCCTGGGTGGAGATGGTTTCCGAAAAGCCGAGGATCGCGTTCAGCGGTGTCCGCAGTTCGTGGCTCACCAGCGCCAGGAATTCCGATTTCGAGCGGCTGGACGCGTCCGCGCGCTGGCGCAGGCTCACCTCGCTGCGGGTTTGCCGTTCGGCGCGGTCGCGGGCCTCGCGCAGGGCCTCGGCGTGCTCGCGCAGCACCGTGTGGCTTTCGGAAAGCTCGTGCATCGCCCTGGAGGCACGGCGGATCACCATCCACAGCAGCAGGCCGGCGAGGAGGGCGGCCAGGGCACCGGGCAGCACAAGCGGGCGCAGCATGCGAAAGCCGGGCCGCTCGGCGGTCCAGACCAGATGGCCGAGGATCCGGCCGTCGTGGGAGCGCAGAGGCTGGCTGGCCGCGCCGGGAGTATCCGCGGCCGAGGCGGCCGGTTGGCCGTCGACGATGCGCAGGCCGGACAGCAGGAACCCCTGTTCCAGTTCTGTAAGCATTTCGGCGTCGAAGCTGCGCAGGTAGATCAGGACGCTTGGTACCTCGCCGCTGCCGGCTGCCGGGCTTCCGTCGGACCAGACGATCTGCCCGGCGGCGGCGATGGCGATGCGGCCGTCGAGGCGCAGGAACCCGGAGACGACAGCGCCCTGGGAAGAGGGCTCGGCGGCTCGGGCGGCGGCGACCAGCGGGTCGAGCCCGTCGCCGATGCGCGCGAGCATGTCTCCATCCAGGCGCTCGCCGCCGATCATGGCGTAGACCGGCCGACTCTCGCCGGCGACCACCAGGGTGGCATCCAGACCCAGGCTGTCATAGGCCCAGCTGCCGATATTCTGATCGGCCCAGGTCTCGTCCAGGGAGTGGACCACGTTGCGCACGGTGTCGTCCCAGGTCGCGTACTCGCGCGCGTAGCCGACCACCTCGGCAACCTGGGTAGCCACTGCGTTTTCGGCCAGGTGGCGGGAAGACACCAGGGCCAGTTCGTTCTGTTCGCGGGCGGCGAAGAGCAGCAGCACGGCGATGATGGCGACCAGTCCGGCGGTCAGCAGGCCGAGCGGCCACAGCAGTCCGCGCAGGTTGCGGCGCAGCGGTCCGTCAGGAAGGCCTTCCAGGCGGGGATGTGCCACGACCGGGGGCGGTGTTTTTTCTTGCAAACTGAGGGGCATCGTTCGGTTCTGCTGGCGCGGCCATAACCTTGATCGACACGGACCGACGCGGGCCAGGGCAAGATTTCGCACCCCGACATTAAGCTTTGATGAAAACACATCGAAGAAGCGTTATTGCGGCGGTGCGCGAGAGAGATCGCCGGTGCGTAATCGCGATACGCGGGTGAACAGCGCCGCAGTTCGTTCAACCTGTCTTCTGTTCCGCGTCGGTTTTGCGAGTCACAGAATTCGACTCAGGAACTCCCTTGTCCACGGATCCTTCGCCTCTTTGAAGAAAGTGGCGAGCGGGCGCGCGATGGCGACGCGCTGCTGCTGGCCGCCGGAAAGCTCTCCGGGGTAGGAGGACTCCTTGCCCTTCAGGCGCACCTTGCGGATCAGCGCGCGGGCGCGTTCCACCGTTTCCTGCCGACCGGCCGCGGGATGAAGGGTAACCCTTTGCCGATTGAGGGGCGCTATGGTCGCCGCGACGACAGCTTGCCCGGTCTGTTTTCCCGTTACAGGTTGTCGAGCACCAGCCGGCCTGCGCGGATCTCTTCCTGAGCTTCCGCCGCTGGGGTGAGCTCGAGTTTCATGCCCTGGAAAGGACCAGGACTGAAGAAGCGGAGGTAGAGCACCTCGCCTGCACGGCAATCGACTTCGGCAGCGTCTCCTTCCCCGTAATAGGTCTCGGCCGCGGAGACGCGGTGCGGTCCGGGTGTAAGATGCCACAGGAAGAATCCGCTGTTGGTATTGGCCAGCCGCTCCCGCCGGTCGAGAATTACGCTGAAGTCGAAGCGCTCATCGGCGTAGAGATAGACGGCGCACCCTTCGGGCCTCACTGCAAAGGTCTTGGCCGCGCGGTCTTCCGTCTCGGTGGCGAAGGCGACCGCACCGGCTTTCCCTGCAGCGAAGCATTCGCCGGTCTTAAGGCATTGTTCCGTCGCCGCCCCCCGGGCACCGGACAGGCCGGCTTTCGCCGATAGCTCTACAGACTGTACGATGCCGCGGTCGTCGAAGGTGATCGCCAAAACATGTGCCTTGCCGAACCCCAGGCTGCCGGCGGCACCTCCCTCCGGGCTGGCAGCGGCGTAAAGCATCGCCGCTTGCAGCTGATAGCCCATATAGGCGAAGAGCTTTTCTTCACGGCGCAGGATCAACGGTTCGCCGAGCGTGAAGAGCACTTCCTTGCGCGTCGTCTGACCGGTTTTGAAGTTCTGTGCCGGGGAGTCGAAGGGGGCCTCTTCCCCCACCGGAATCACAACACAACCCGCCAGCAGCAGGGCGCCGCAGAAGGCAGCGAGCGCGCGGCGCAGCCGACGCAGGGTCTCGGTTGTCTCAGGGCCGCAGCAGCCTGTGTTCCGCAAGACGCCCTCCCTCGTCGAAGACCAGGATCAGGTGATAGGGGCCGTACCAGTTCGACTTGACGCCGCCTTCCTTTGCGGCACCGAGCCTGTAGGTCAGGATGCGGTCATTCTCGAAGCTGGCGGAGGGAATGCCCAGGCGCAGGATCACGGCCTCGCGCCGCGTCTCGCCGACCTGCAGGAAGGCCAGTGCGGTACTCTCGTCGATCGTGTCCGGCGCCGTTGCGCAGGCGGAGACGGCAAGGCAGGTGGCCACCAGCAGCGCGACAGCCCTTTTACGGAGGCGCCGACCAGGAGGCCGACGATCCGCGGGAAGCCGCTTGAAGCCGAAGAAACCAAACGGGCGAAGCAGTCTCAACATGGCCGGCGTCCGTTGTTGCTGTCGGCTGAAACACAACCACACGGGGAGAAGGCGGGCATTGAGCTACGTCAATCCTGCCGGCCGACAGCTCATGCAGCCTCAGTTCGGCCGCCGACACTCGTTGAGCATCGTTACCGCTTGGCCGAGATCCTGCGGTCAGGATTTAGCGCGCCTGCGCGCCTACCTTAGCAATGTGAGGGCCAGGGCCGTTTATTCCGCAGCTTCCGACACCACCTCGCCGGCGGCATTGTCGAGCACGAAGGGTGTCTCGAACCAACTGATGCTGGGCTCGCTGCCGTAGCGCGCGGTGATCATCTTCAGCCACTCCGCGGTATAAAGGGCGTCAGCGGCCTCGCGGCTTTCCCAGAGGTAGACGCCGCCGGCCGTGTTCGCCTCGGCATCGTAGAGGTAGTACTTGCGGATCAGCCCGGAGTAGCCGGTCAACTGCTCCACACTGGTGTGGAAGGCCTGCATGACGTCTTCCCGCGAGGTCTCCGCAGGCAGCTTGAAGGTGATGAAGGCTGTGATCATGCGGGTGCTCCCTCTAGAAAATCTCGCTGAGGAACTCTCTGGTCCGCGGGTCCTTCGCCTCTTTGAAGAAGGTGGCCGGCGGGCCGTGCCTGTACCTCGCCTAACCGTCGATCGTGAGAACGATCTTCCCGATATGCCCTTTGGTTTCAAACGAGGCTTGCGCGTCGCGAATCTGTCGCAGGGGCCAGGTTTCGGCTACCAGCGGCGACAATCGGCCAGCCTCGATATGCCGGATAAGGTTTGCGAAGACATCCGGTTCCAGCACCGTGCAGCCGAAGAAGCTCAGATCCTTGAGGTAGAGCGTTCTGACATCGAGCTCGACGAGCGGCCCGGCGATGGCGCCTGACACGGCGTAGCGGCCTCCCGGCCGCAGGACGTCCAGGAGTTGGGGCCATTTCGGCCCGGCAACCAGATCGACAGCGACGTCGATGCTGTCCGCGCCCAGCCGTTCGACATAGTCGTCGTCGCGGCCGATGGTCTCATCGGCCCCGATCTCGGCTAGCCTGGCCGCTTTCGATGGGCTGGTCACGGCAACGACAGTCGCGCCACGGGCCTTGGCCAGCTGAACCGCCGCGGAGCCGACGCCGCCCGACGCGCCGGTGACCAGCACACGTTCACCGGCGACCACGGCGGCACGTGTCAGCATATTCTCCGCCGTCGAGTACGAGCAGGGAAACGATGCCAACTCGAAGCTGGTCAGAGGGCTGTCGACCGCGTGGGCATGCCTGGCGGCGACGACCGTGAACTCGGCGAAGCCTCCATTGCACTCCGAGCCGAAGTACCAGGGCCTGTCCAGGACGCGATTACCGACTTGCCAAAGGCACGGTTCGATCAGAACGCGCTCTCCAATGCGGGTTTTGTCGACGCCATCTCCGACTGCGACGATCTCTCCGCAGGCATCGGCCCCTTGTATGCGGGGCAAGGTCAAGGCCTCGCCCGTCCAGCCGGCGTCGGCCGCGTCGCGGTCACCCTTCGAGTACCAGCCGATCCGCGTATTGATGTCGGTGTTGTTCACGCCCGCCGCTGCGACGCGCACCAGCACGTCGCCCGGGCCGGGGCGGGGCACGGGGATGTCATCGCGGTACTCCAGCATCTCGGGGCCGCCGTGGCCCTTCAGCAGCACGCCGCGCATCTTCTCGGGGAGTGACGTCACTGGCTCGCATCCCTCACAGAATCTGACTCAGAAACTCCCGCGTCCGCGGGTCCTTCGCCTCTTTGAAAAACGTTGCCGGCGGGCCGTGCTCGACGATGACGCCGCGGTCGGTGAAGTAGATGTGGCCGGCGACTTCACGGGCGAAGCCCATCTCGTGGGTCACCAGGATGCAGGTCATGCCTTCTTCGGCGAGCTGGCGGATGGTGACCAGCACCTCCTTCACCGTCTCCGGGTCGAGCGCCGCGGTGACCTCGTCGAACAGCATGACGTCGGGGCGCATGGCCAGAGAGCGGGCGATGGCGACGCGCTGCTGCTGGCCGCCGGAGAGCTCGCCGGGATAGCTGGTCTCCTTGCCTTCCAGGCGGACCTTGCGGATCAGCGCGCGGGCGCGTTCCTCGACCTTGGCCTTGTCTTCTTTCAGCACCTTGATCGGCGCCATCATGACGTTTTCCAGCGCCGTCTTGTGCGGGAAGAGGTTGTACTGCTGGAACACCATGCCGACCTTGCGGCGCAGCGCCAGCTTGTCGAGGCGGGGGTCGTTGACCTCCTGCCCCTCGACCTGGATGGAGCCGGAGTCCATCGGCGTCAGCGCGTTGATGCAGCGGATGAAGGTCGACTTGCCGGAGCCCGAGGGCCCGATGACGCAGACCACGTCGCCCTTCATGAGGTCCATGGAAATGCCCTTCAGAACCTCGAGCTGGCCGAAGGACTTGTGCACGTCCCGGCAGCGGATGATCGGCTGGTCGGGAGTCCAGGTGGTGGAGGTCATGGGATCGTTCTCAGCATTCTGCAGGTGTCACCCTCGGAACAGGTCCGAGCATGACAATTGAGTGGATGGCGGACAGTGCATCACGGGCCACTCCTACAGCTTCACCTGGTAGCGGCGCTCGAGGCGGCGGGTGGCCAGGGCGATGGGGTAGCAGTAGGCGAAGAAGCAGACCAGGACGAAGCTGTAGAAGGGGATCAGCAGTTCCGGGCGGTTCTCGGCGGCCAGCGCCCGGCCGGTCTGGGTCATCATCTCCGAGACGCCGACGATGGAGGCCAGCACCGTCGCCATGGTGAGGATGGCGTAGAGGTTCATCCAGGGCGGCAGCATGCGTTTCACGCACTGCGGCAGGATGATCTCCCACAGCGTCTGGCGGCGCGAGAAGGCGAGGGACTCGGCGGCCTCCCACTGGCCCGAGGGCAGCGAGACCACGGCGCCGCGCACGATCTCCGAGACGTTGGCCATGACCGGCAGGGCAAGCCCGACGGTGGCCTTCACCCAGTCGGGGAAGGGAATGACGACGAAGCCGAGGTCGAACTCGAAGGGCAGCAGGAACATGCAGAAGAACAGCAGCACCAGCCAGGGCGCGTTGCGGAAGAACTGGGTGACGAACCAGGAGCCGAAACGCAGCGGCGGCAGCAGCGAGATCTGCAGCAGGCCGAGCGCCGCGCCGGTCGCCGTGCCGATCGCCATGGCGAGGAAGGAGATGGCGATGTTGAAGACGAAGCCCTGCAGCAGTACCGGGATCCAGGTGAGGAGCGCGCCCAGGACGCTTTCCCTTTCGGGCGTTGCACTCTGTGCCTCGGCCCAGCCGGCCGAGAGCAGGCAGAAGGCGGCGAGCCAGAGGCCGTGGCGCGCGCGCAGGCGCAAGGGCGCAGGCGCGGCGCCGCCGTGCAGGCCCTTCACCGGCAGCAGGACGGGCAGGTCGGTGCTGCCGTATATGGAGCGATCCTTCATGCGCCGAATGCTCATGCACCAAATCCGGGCAGCCGCATGGAACGCTCCCACCTGTGCATGCCCCAGACCAGGATGGCGACGAGAAACACGTAGGCGATGAGCAGGAAGGTCATCATCTCCGGCACGTTCACCGAGTCCGACCAGATCTGGTTGGCCTGGTAGAGCATCTCCGGCACGGCGATGGCGTAGGCCAGGGTGGTGGTCTTCACCAGGTTCACCAGGTTGTTGTTCAGCGCCGGCAGGCAGACCCGGAAAGCCAGCGGCAGGACGATGTAGAGGTAGGTCTGCAGGCGGGTGTAGCCGAGCGCCTCGGCGGCCTCCTTGGTCGAGTCCGGCACCGCCTCCACGCCGGAGCGGAAGATCTCCACGTTGAAGGCGCCGGCGAAGAAGGACAGCGAGATGATCGCCCAGGCGACGTTGTCGAGGATCGGCTCCTGGAAGCCGAAGCGGTTCTCCGTGGTCGGTAGGATCGAGCCGATGGCGAAGTAGAAGAAATAGAGCTGCACCAGCGGCGGCGTGTTGCGGAAAAACTCGATGTAGCCGGCGATGACGCGGCGCAGGATCTTCGACTGCGCGCCCTGCGCCCAGGCACCGACGATGCCGATGACGACGGAGAGCGCAAGGCAGACCAGCGACAGCCAGACCGTGGTCCAGAAACCGGCGATCAGCCGGTTACGGTCGTAGCTGTCGTAGATGAAGGTGAGGTTGATCCCGGTCTCCTGGTAGAGCACCCGGAACCAGTCATAGAAGGCTTCCACCTGTCCCCCTCAAACTTTTCCCCTCTCCCCTCGTGGGAGAGGGTTGCGAAGGCTTGGCGAACAGAGTGAGCCTAGCCGTAGCTGGGTGAGGGGGCTGGCTTGGTGCCGG
>DAIQBR010000021.1:0-10262 GCA_036781105.1 Kiloniellaceae bacterium | reverse complement strand
ACGGAGGGGAGAGGGGAAGGTTCATGCTACCGCGTGATCGACGGATTGGCGTCGAGGAAGACCTGGTGCATCTTCTTGGCGAAGGGTGTCTGCTCCAGGCCGTATTTCTCTTCCAGTGCGAGGATGCGCCCGGAGAGGTGCCAGTTCACGATCATGCCGGACATCAGCATGGCGAAAGCGTCCTCGCCTTTCTTCACCGCGAGGCCCCAGGGGGCGTCGTCGATGGTGGGCAGCGGCATCTTCCAGCCTTCCCAGTCGGCCTCGGCGAGGCGCGAGACGATGAAGGAGTCGTCGTAGACGAAGGCGACGCAGCGGTTCTGCTTCAGCGCGGTCAGCGCCTCGGCGGTGCCCTTGAAGGCGACGATCTCCGCGCCGAACTCCTCGGAGGTCTTGCGGTTGTAGAAGGCGCCCTGGATGCCGCAGACCGGCGCGCCGCTGAGGTCCTCCCACTTCGTGAAGTTGCCCTTGGTGAGGACGTTGGTGCCCGAGGAGTAGTAGTTCGGATCGACGATCTTCACCACCTCGCGCCGGTCCTGCGTGTCGGTCATGGTGGCGATCATCAGGTCGATCTTGCCCTGCTCGAGGAACTGCATGCGGTTGGAGGAGACCACCGGGACCAGCTCCAGCTCGACGCCCAGCAGGTCGGCGACGTCCTGCGCCAGGTCCGGCTCCAGGCCGACGACCTTGCCGCTGCTGTCGAGGAAGCCGTAAGGCGCATAGTCTGCCTTCACGCCGACGATGATCTTGCCGCGCTGCTTGATGTCGGCGATGGCGTCGGCCGAGGCGGTGGCCGTGACGGCCCCCGTGGCCAGCGCCGCCAGGCCCGCGGCCAGCGCCAGTTGCTTGATCCACCTTGTCATGAGTCTCCCTTTCTTGCTTTTCATCTGCCCGAAACGGCCAGGATGCGGAAAGACAACACCCGCCGGAACTCGCCGGCGGCTCCTGGTATGCCAAGACGCAGCGCGAGTGGCGGCGGGAGCGGACCTCCCCTCCTGGTGATGGCTAACACTAGAGCGGCTTTTCGCCACTGTCCATGCAAGTGGTAGCGGTTGCATGGCGGGAGATCCTGCAACTTCGGTCCGACTGTGCTTGACCCTCCCGGAAAACGGCGGGACAGTCGCGCGAAAATGGCAGAAGGGAAGGCGGCACAATGGCGGGCAGCGACGCGGTACTGGAAAAGCAGGAGACGGGAACGGCGGGCGAGGGCACGCTGCGCGCGGCCCTGCGGGATCACCTGCGCCGCGACGAGACCCAGGTCGTACGTGCGCTGCTGGATGCCGCCGCGCTGCCGCACGACTCCCAGGACCGCATCGCCGAGCGCGCGCGCAAGCTGGTGGCCGCCGTGCGCCGGGAGCGCGTCGGCCTGGGCGGGCTGGATGCCTTCCTGCACGAGTTCGAGCTGTCGAGCCGCGAGGGCGTGGTGCTGATGTGCCTCGCCGAGGCGCTGCTGCGGGTGCCCGACTCGTTGACTGTCGACAAACTGATCAAGGACAAGATCGCCGACGCCGACTGGGAGGCCCATCTCGGCCACTCGGAATCGCTCTTCGTGAACGCCTCGACCTGGGCCCTGATGCTGACCGGGCGGGTGGTGAAGCTGCGCCGCGACGACGTAAACGACCTCACCGGCACCCTGCGCAACATGGTGCAGAAGTCGGGCGAGCCGGTGATCCGCCGCGCCGTCACCCAGGCCATGCGCATCCTCGGCAAGCAGTTCGTCATGGGGCGCAGCATCGAAGAGGCGCTGGAGCGCGCCAAGGCCAACGAGAAGAAGGGCTACCGCTACTCCTACGACATGCTGGGCGAGGCGGCGCACACGCAGGCCGACGCCGAGCGCTACTTTCAGGCCTACCGCAAGGCCATCGCCGCCATCGGCAAGGTGGCGGCGGGAAGAGGGCCGCTGGACGCGCCGGGCATCTCGGTGAAGCTCTCGGCGCTGCACCCGCGCTACGTCTTCGCCCAGCGCGAGCGCGTGCTGGCGGAACTGGTGCCGCAGCTGAAGGCGCTCTGCGTCGAGGCCAAGGCGGCCGACATCGGCCTCACGGTGGACGCCGAGGAGGCCGACCGCCTCGACATCTCCCTCGACGTCATCGAGGCGGTGTCGGGAGCCCCGGAGCTGCAGGGCTGGGACGGCTTCGGCCTGGCGGTGCAGGCCTACCAGAAGCGCGCCCTGCCGCTGCTCGACTGGCTGGCCGACATGGCCCGGCGTCACAACCGGCGCCTCATGGTGCGCCTGGTGAAGGGCGCCTACTGGGACAGCGAGGTGAAGCTGGCGCAGGAATTGGGCCTGGAGGGCTACCCGGTGTTCACCCGCAAGGCCTCGACGGACCTGTCGTATCTCGCCTGCGTGAAGCGCCTGCTGGCCGAGCCGCAAGCCTTCTACCCGCAGTTCGCCACCCACAACGCCCACTCGGTGGCGTGGATTCTGGAAGCGGCGGGTGACCGCAGGGATTTCGAATTCCAGCGCCTGCACGGCATGGGCGAGGCGCTCTACCAGCAGATCGTCGGGCCGGAAAAGCTGAGCCTGCCGTGCCGCATTTACGCGCCGGTCGGCAGCCACGAGGACCTGCTGGCCTACCTGGTGCGCCGCCTGCTGGAGAACGGCGCCAACTCCTCCTTCGTGAACCGCATCCAGGACGAGAAGCTGCCGATCGACGAGATCATCGCCGATCCGGTCGCCAAACTGCGCGCCACCAGCCAGGTGCCGCATCCGGCCATCCCGCTGCCCAAGGACCTGTTCCAGCCGGAGCGCCTGAACTCCGAAGGCGTCGACCTCAACGACCCCGACAGCCTCGCCGCGCTGCAGCGCGGCATCGACGCGGCGCGCGCCGAGCCCTGGGAGGCCGGGCCCCTGGTGGGCGGGGCGCCGCAGAAGAGCCAATGGCGCGACGTCACCAATCCGGCCGACCGCCGCGAGACCGTCGGCCACATCGCCTGGGCGACGCCGGCGCAGGCGGAGGAAGCGCTGGCCCGCGCCCAGCGCGCCGCCTTCGCCTGGAACGCCACGCCGGCGGCCGAGCGCGCCGCCTGCCTGGAGCGCGCCGCCGAGATGATGACGGCGCAGATGCCGCGACTCATCGCCTTCTGCCAGCGCGAGGCCGGCAAGCTGCTGAGCGATGGCGTCGCCGAGGTGCGCGAGGCGGTCGATTTCCTGCGCTACTACGCCGCCCGCGCGCGCGCCGACTTCGGCCCGCCGACGTCCCTGCCGGGACCGACCGGCGAGCGCAACGAGCTGTCGCTGCACGGCCGCGGCGTCTTCCTCTGCATCTCGCCGTGGAACTTCCCGCTGGCGATCTTCACCGGCCAGGTCTCGGCGGCGCTGGCCGCCGGCAACGCGGTCATCGCCAAGCCGGCCGAGCAGACCGGCCTGGTCGCCGCGGAAGCGGTGAAGATCCTGCACCGCGCCGGGGTGCCGGGCGACGTGCTGCACCTGCTGCCGGGCGACGGGCCGACCATCGCCGCGCCGCTGGTGAGCGACCCTCGTGTCTCAGGTGTCGCCTTCACCGGCTCGACGGAGACCGCGCGGCTCATCAACAAGGCGCTGGCCGAACGCGCAGGCCCCATCGTGCCGTTGATCGCCGAGACCGGCGGCCAGAACGCCATGCTGGTGGACTCCACGGCGCTGCCGGAGCAGGTCGTCGAGGACGTGCTGACCTCGTCGTTCCAGAGCGCCGGGCAGCGCTGCTCGGCGCTGCGCGTGCTCTTCGTGCAGCAGGACGTCGCCGACCGCATGCTGAAGATGCTGAAAGGCGCCATGGCCGAGCTGGTGGTCGGCGATCCGGCGCTGCTGAAGACCGATGTCGGCCCGGTGATCGACGAGGACGCCCGCAGCATGCTGGAAGCGCACAAGGCGAAGATGGCGCGCGAGGCCAAGGTGATTCATGAGGCGGCCCTGCCGAAAGAAACCGAGCACGGCTGCTTCGTCGCACCGGCGGCCTACGAGATCTCCGGCATCGATGTCTTGGAGCGCGAAGTCTTCGGGCCGATCCTGCACGTGGTGCGCTTTGCCGGCGACCGCCTGGACCAGACCCTGGACGCCATCGCCAACACCGGCTACGGCCTGACGCTGGGCGTGCACAGCCGCATCGACGCCACGGTGCAGCAGGTCTACCGCCGCCTGCCGGTCGGCAACACCTACGTGAACCGCAACATGATCGGCGCCGTGGTCGGCGTGCAGCCCTTCGGCGGCCAGGGATTGTCGGGCACCGGCCCCAAGGCCGGCGGCCCGCGCTACCTCTACCGCTTCGCGACGGAGAAGAGCCTCTCCATCGACACGACCGCGGCCGGCGGCAATGCGTCGCTGATGTCGCTGGAGGAGGGGCTGTCGCGGTGAGGGCCGCCCACTCCAACGGTCACCCTCGCACTTGTTGCGAGGGTCCAGGGCGGTCGACGAGAAGGTGGCCCTGGATGCTCGGGACAAGCCCGAGCATGACAAGCGAGTTTAGGCCGCGCGCGTCGCCTTTGCCGCCGGCTTGCGGAAGCGTTCTTCGGCGAGGCGGTCGGCGGCGGTGGAGGTGGCGACCTTCTGCGCGTCGGCGCGGCGAAAGATTTCCAGCAGAGTGTCGTGGATCTTGGCGACGTGGGCGAAGGCCTTGGACTCGTCGTAGGCCGGGCCCTCGTGGCTGATGACGATGACGCCGCCGGCGTTGATCACGTAGTCGGGGGCATAGAGGATGCCGCGCTGGCGCAGGGCCTCGCCGTGGCGTGCCTCGGCGAGCTGGTTGTTGGCCGAGCCGGCGACTATCTTGGCCTGCAGCTTCGGCAGGGTCTCGTCGTTGAGGGTCGCGCCCAGGGCGCAGGGCGCATAGATGTCGACGGCGGCGGTCGCGATGGCTTCCGGCGCCACCACGTGGGCGTCGAACTCGCGCTGCACGCGGTCGAGGGAGTCCTGGGCAATGTCGGCGACCAGCAGCTCGGCGCCCTCGGCGGCGAGGTGGCCGCAGAGGTAGTAGCCGACATGGCCGACGCCCTGCACGGCGACGCGCAGGCCGGAGAGGCTGTCGACGCCGAGGCGGTGCTTCGCGGCCGCCTTGATGCCCATGTAGACGCCGTAGGCGGTGGCGGGGGAGGGGTCACCCGCGCCGCCCTCGGGCACGCCGGCGACGAACTGCGTCTCCTGGCCCATGGTCACCACGTCGGGCACCGAGATGCCGACGTCCTCGGCCACGGTGTAGCGCCCGCCGAGGCTCTCGACGTAGCGCCCCATGGCGCGGAACAGGGCCTCGGACTTGTCGCGGCGCGGATCGCCGATGATGACCGACTTGCCGCCGCCGAAGCTGAGGCCGGCCAGGGCCGACTTGTAGGTCATGCCGCGCGACAGGCGCAGCGCGTCGGTCAGCGCCTCGGCCTCGCTGGCGTAGGGCCACATGCGGCAGCCGCCGAGCGCCGGCCCGAGGTTGGTATTGTGGACGGCGATGATGGCCTTCAGGCCGGAGGCGGGATCGTGACAGAAGACGACCTGCTCGTGGCCGTCGAATTCATGGTGCTCGAAAACAGACATGAGAACCTCATAAGTGGTGCCCCGTTCTCGGCGCCTGGCTTGTTGCGCAGGTCTTGTCTGGTTTCAAACCTCGGCTCTTATGCTTAAGTATTCAATAAGAAGATCAAGGCCCTGACGAAATAGACGGATCATTAAAAAAGGGCGCCCGCTCCGTTTCGGAAGGGGCGCCCTGCGCATTTCTACAGGCAAGAAAATTACCGGACGGCGACCGCCCGATTTCTCAGAGCCGGCCCTCCAGGGCCATCTCGAACATGCGGCGCATCTCCGGCGCGCCGGCGGGGACCGGGTTGGTCGGTGCCGTGGGGTCCTCGGCGGCCATCTGCGCGATCTCGTCGATGCGCTCGCCGCCGACGCCCAGGCCGTCCAGCTTCGCCGGGATCTTCAGCTCCGCGCGCAGCGCCAGCACCCAGTCCTGCACCGCGTCGAAGGAATGCTGCTTCAGGCCCAGCCAGGCGGCGAGGCGGCCCATCTTGTCCTCGATGGCCGGGCGGTTGAAGGCCAGCACGTAGGGCATGAAGACGGCGTTGGTGAGGCCGTGGTGGGTGTCGTAGATGGCGCCCACGGGGTGGCTGAGCGAGTGGATGGCGCCGAGGCCCTTCTGGAAGGCCGTCGCCCCCATGGAGGCCGCCGCCAGCATGTGGGCGCGGGCGGCGAGGTTCCTGCCGTCCTTCACCGCCTCGGGCAGCCAGTCCTTCACCAGGCGGATGCCTTCCACGGCGATGCCCTCGGCCATGGGGTGGTAGCCCGGCGCGCAGTAGGCTTCCAGGCAGTGGGCCAGCGCGTCCATGCCGGTGGCGGCGGTGATGTTGGGCGGCAGGCCGACGGTCAGCTCGGGATCGGAGATCACGGTCGACGGCAGCATCTTCGGGTGGAAGATGATGCGCTTGGTGTGGGTCGCCTCCTCGACGATGACCGAGGCGCGGCCGACTTCCGAGCCGGTGCCGGCGGTGGTCGGCACGGCGACGATGGGGGCGACCCCGGCCGGGTCGACGCGCTTCCAGTTGTCGCCCTTGTCCTCGAAGTCCCAGAGGGGACGGGTCTGGCCGACCATGAGGGCGACCGCCTTGGCGCAGTCCAGGCCGGAGCCGCCGCCGAAGGCGATGACGCCATCGTGGCCGCCTTCCTTGTAGGCCTTCACGCCCTCCTCGACGTTGTGTCCCACCGGGTTGGGCTTCACCGCGGAGAACAGGCCGGTGGGCAGGCCCTCGGCCGCGTTGGCGGCGATGGCGTCCTTCACCATGGGCAGGCCGGCCAGGCCCGGATCGGTCACCAGCAGCGGGCGCTTCATGCCCAGCATCTTGCAGGCCTGGGCGAGATTGCGGATGCGGCCGGGCCCGAAGATCATCTGGGTCGGATAGTTCCAGTTCCCTTTCAGGTTCTGGGGATTGTCGAGGGAGCTGTCAGACGGCATGCGGATGACCTTCGGTGGAGAGGCGCGCCCGGGCCGGACGGCCGGGCAGGGAAGGCGGCAGTGAGACAAAAAAGCCGGGGCCGGTCAATGGGCGAGGGGCCGCGGCCGGGCGGGTAGCAGGCATGCATGCGCCGCGCCCCCGGCTTTGCGGTCGCGCGGAGCGCGGCTAGGATGGTCTGCACGGAGCAAGTTCGTCCGGAGGTAGCGGCCCATGGGAATCCTCGATCACGTCGGCTTCGCGGTAAGCGACCTGGAGAGGTCGAAGGCCTTCTACGCGAAGGCGTTGGCGCCGCTGGACATCAAGCCGCTGCTGGAGGTGACCGCCGAGCAGACCGGCGCCGGCGCGCACTGCGGCTTCGGGCGCGAGCACCCGGAGTTCTGGATCGGCAGCGGGGAGGAGTTGAAGGGCCAGCTGCACGTCGCCTTCACCGCCTTCGACCGCAGGGTTGTCGATGCCTTCTACGCGGCGGCGCTGGCCGCCGGCGGCCGGGACAACGGCGCGCCGGGCGTCAGGCCGCACTACCACGAGCACTACTACGGCGCCTTCGTGCTGGACCCCGACGGCCACAACATCGAGGTGGTCTGCCACCTGCCGGGGTGAAGGCGCGGGGTGACGCGCTGTCGCGCGTCTTGCCTCGTCCTTCGAGACGGGCCTGCGGCCCTCCTCAGGATGAGGCAAGAAGTATTGGCCTCAGGGTGAGGAGCCCGCGTAGCGGGCGTCTCGAACCACGAGGTCAATCGGCAAGTAAGGTCACCCGGCCAGGCGGATGGCGTGGGGCAGCCAGAGGGCGATCTCGGGGAAGGCCATGACGATGCCGAGGCCGAAGATCATCACGATGACGAAAGGGATGATCGAGCGGTAGATGTCGATCAGCGTGACCTCTTTCGGCGCCATGGCGCGCATGAGGAAGAGGTTGTAGCCGAAGGGCGGCGTCATGTAGGCGATCTGGCAGGTGATGGTGTAGAGCACGCCGTACCAGATGAGGTCGAAGCCGAGCGAGCCGACCAGCGGCACGTAGAGCGGCGCGACGATGACCAGCATGGCGGTATCGTCCAGGAAGGTGCCCATCAGCAGGTAGGAGAGCTGCATGAGGATCAGGATCTCCCAGGGCGTCAGGCCGAGGCGGTCGACGAAGAAGCCCTCGATGGCCTTCACCGCGCCGAGGCCGTCGAAGACGGCGCCGAAGCAGAGCGCGGCGAGAATGATCCACATGAACATGCAGGTGATGCCCATGGTCTTGCGCAGGGTCTCTTCCAGCACCTTCATGGTGAGGCGGCGCTTGAAGATGGCGGCCAGGGTCGCGGCCAGGGCACCGACAGCTGAACTCTCGGTCAGGTTGGTGTAACCGAGCAGGAAGAGGCCGGTCATCGAGAAGAAGATGAACAGCGGCAGCAGGCCGGCGCGCAGCAGCGCGAGCTTCTCGCGCCACGGCAGGTCGCGGTCCTCCTTCGGCAGCACCGGGCCGAGGTGCGGCTGGAAGCGGCAGCGGACGACGATGTAGAGGATGAAGAGGCCGGCCATCATGAGGCCGGGGAAGACGCCGGCGAGCCAGAGCTGGCCGACCGGCTGGCGCGCGATCATGCCGTAGAGCACCAGCACCACGCTGGGCGGCACCAGGATTCCGAGTGACGATCCGGCCTGGATGACGCCGGTCACCATGATCTTGTCGTAGCCGCGGCGCAGCAGCTCCGGCAGGGCGATGGAGGCGCCGATGGCCATGCCGGCGACGCTGAGGCCGTTCATGGCGGAGATCGCCACCATGAGACCGATGGTGCCGACGGCAAGCCCCCCGCGCAGGCCGCCGAACCAGACGTGGAACATGCGGTAGAGGTCGTTGGCGATGCCGGACTCCGACAGCATGTAGCCCATGTAGATGAACAGCGGCAGCGTCAGCAGCGGATACCACTTCATCAGCTTCATGGCGGCGCTGAAGGCGATCTCCGATCCGCCGGTGCCCCAGAGGGCGAGGGCGGCGACGACGGCGACGAAGCCGATGGCGCCGAACACCCGCTGCCCGGTGAGCAGCATCAGCATCATCGAGGAGAACATCAGAACGGCGATGAGTTCGTAGCTCATGCGCGTTCTCCCCCGGCAGGCGTTGCACCGTTCTGTGCCTCGACCGCGGCGGCGTCACTGCTGGGCGTTTCCGGATAGCCCCAGTTCTCGCCGAAGATCCTGGCGATATCCTTGATCAGTGTGGCGGTGGCCTGCAGCAGCATGAGGACGATGCCGACGCACATGATGATCTTCACCGGCGCCATCTGCGGGCGCCAGAGCGAGGGACTGACTTCGTTGTACTGCAGGGCGTACTGGGTGCTGGAGATGCCGCCGTAGAGCAGCATGACGAGGTAGAAGCCGAGGAACAGCACGGTGATGGCATCGACGCAGGCCTTGGTGCGGTCGGACCAGGTGCCGTAGAGCAGGTCCATGCGCACGTGGTCGCCGAGCTGCATCGAGTAGGCGCCGCCGAGCAGGAAGTAGATCACCATCATGAACTGCGAGACTTCGAGCGGCCACCAGGAAGGCGCGAAGAGAATGCCGGTGAAGGCCTTGTTGATGGAGGACCACAGCAGCACCCCCATCATGGCGAAGATCATCAGCATGGTGATGCGGCCGACGACGCGGCCGAAGCCCTCGACGATGCGGACGTAAGCTTTGAGGAAATTCTTCAACTTCGGCTTCCTGTTCGGTCCTGCCCCGGTCAGGCGGCTGTTCCGGAGAGCTGGCACGACCCGTCCGCTGGCCGGACGCTGGGTTGTTGCTTGGAGGCTGTTCCCTGGGTGGAGCTTCGGACGGCGGGCCCTGGATTGCGGGGACCGCGCCGGCTCATCGCGCCGGCTGCCGGGTCGCCCCGGCGAAGCGCTTCAGGCCCTGCTGCTCGAGATAGAGCGCCCGGGCGCCCCGCATCGCTTTTCGGCTCATGTTCTGCTGTCCCCCGAACGCCGCGTTCCCCGTCCCCGCCGGACCCGCCCGGCCGGGAAATTTTTTCTGACTCGACGCTCTGCGGCGCCCGACGGCGGCCATCTTATGCCGCCCGCCGAAGGCGATCAATTTCCCTGAGCCGGGGCCGGCAGCCGGCGCGAAGGGGCCCCAGGTGAAGCATCCGAAGGTTGTATAATAGGGGACGACTTCCGCCCTCTGATTTCTGTGGCGGGCTAAGAATTCCTTCACCCTCGATCCCTAAAATCCAAGGTAATCGGATCACCAAGGTGCAGCGGAGGGCAGGACGCCCCTTCCGGACCAGGCCCAAGCCCACGCTTTCGGGGCCCGGCGCGCCGCCTCAGGAGGAGGCGTTCAGATGCTGCCAGAGGGCGAAGGCATCGTAGGGCGTCACATGCCGCTCGCGCAGCATC
>DAIQBR010000020.1:12589-21293 GCA_036781105.1 Kiloniellaceae bacterium | reverse complement strand
AATGCCGGAAGCGGAAGCCGAAGTTGCCTCAGAGGAAACTTCCGAGGGAGCCGGCGATCCCACCGCCGAAATCAGTGAAGACGCCCCCGCTGAGGCTGAGGCTGAGGCTGAGGCTGAGGCTGAAGCGGAGGCGGAGACTGAGATCGAGCCCGGCATCGACGCCATGGTGGAGGGCGCGGACCTGGCCGAGGCCGGCGAGACGGACCCGATGATCATCGAGGCGGACGACACGGCCGAGGCGGCCGTCGAGGTGATCGGCGAGACCGACGCCACGGCGCCGGCCCAGGACGACGGCGCCGCAGCGGAAGCCGCCGGCGAGGCCGAAATGCCCGAATCGGTGGCTTTCGAGGACGCCGACCCCGAGGAAATTGCCGCCGAGGAACAGGCCGAGGCCGCCGAAGAAGCTCCGGAAGCCGCCGCTGCTCCAGAGGACGGGGCCGCCGCAGAGGACGAGGACGACATTTTCGCGGCGATGAACCTGCTGAACGCCGACGACGAAGACTTCGCCAAGGCCGCAGAGTCCAGCGCTCCTGAGGCGGGGGCCAGCGAGATTCACGAGGCTGCGGCGGCCGAGACGGCCGAGGCGGCAGGTGCCGAAGAGGCCGGGCCGGAAGAGCCGCCGGCCGACATGATGGAAGACCTCGAAGAACCGGCCGAAGCCGCGGCGGAGCAGCCGGACGAGCTTTCCGAGGCGGTGGCCGAGCGCCTGGCCGACGAGGTCCCCGAGGAGCTGGCCGACAGCGTCGCCCCGACCGTGAAGGAGATCATCCGACGGGTCGGCGATCTGGCCCGCGAGCTGGAGCGCGCCGAAACGGTGCGGCGAACCCCTCAGACCCCCGACCACGAGGCCGAAACCGCCGAGCCGTCCGTGGCCGAGGGCGAGGACGAAGTTCATGCTGCGCTGGACCAGGCGGCCAACGCCTGACAGCGCCCTACCTCAAAATCTCCTCCTGAAGCGGCCCGCAACGGGCCGCTTCTTTTTTGCGGCGACAGCCGGCGCCCTGTCGCGCTATCACGCCTGGATGAACGATATCCGTATCGACTTTGCCTGGGGCGGCGCCGGCCTGGCCGCGCTGCACGGCCAGTGCGATGTCTTCGTGATCATCGACGTGCTCTGCTTCACCACCGCCGTCGACGTGGCGGTCGCCCGCGGTGCCGAGGTGCTGCCCTTCCCGCTGGGAAAATACGGCGCCGACGAACTGGCGCGCACGGACCAGGCGGTGCTTGCCCGGCCGCGCGCCGAGGCGGCGGGCGGCCCCAGCCTGTCGCCGCCCTCCCTTGCAGGTCTCCAGCCCGGCACGCGCCTGGTGCTGCCCTCGCCCAACGGCTCTGCCCTTTCGGCCATGGTGAAGGACCGCACCGCCTTCGCCGGCAGCCTGCGCAACGCCACCGCCGTGGCGGCCGCGCTGCAGAACAGCGGCGAACGTATCGCCGTGATCGCCGGCGGCGAGCACTGGCCGGGCGGCAGCCTGCGCCCGGCGATCGAGGACCTGCTGGGCGCAGGCGCCATCATCTCCCGCCTCAAGGGAGAGCTGACGCCGGAAGCGCGCAGCGCCCGGGCGGCCTACCTGGAGTTGAGAGACGAGCTGGCCGCGACCCTGCGCGCCAGCCTTTCGGGCCGCGAGCTGATCGACCGCGGCTTTACCGGCGACGTCGAGATGGCGGCGGAGGAAGACGCCAGCGCCGCAGTGCCCGGCCTGCTCGAGGGGCGCTATCGCAATCTTGCCGGCGCTTGAGCGAGCTTAGCTGCGCCAGCGCAGGGTGCAGTCCTTCACCGGGTTCTCGAAGGGCCGGCCCTCTTCCGCGGCGCGCAGCCATTCCCGCTTCAGGCGGTAGAACCACTTGGCCTGGGTGTCGGCGTCGTCGATCAGCATGAGGCTGGGATCGTGGGCGAGGCCTTCCTGCTGCATGTCCACCACCCGGCGATCCTGGGTCAGGAAGACGTTGGCGAGATAGCGCGCCAGGGGCCTGAGCGGCGCCGTCCACGGCAGGGTCCAGTAGAGCGCCTGCTGCACCAGGGTCTCACGCTCGTTGAGCGGCGTGATGGCGGTCAGGCTGGCCGCCTTGTGCCGGTCGCCTTCGATCAGTTCGATGCGCAGGCCCGGCAGGGCATAGGTGATCTCCGTCGTCACCTCCTGCCCGAGCAGGCGATAAACGCGGTTCTCCGGCGGCAGGCGGTGGCGCTTCATGCGCCAGCCGAGCGGCGCCGGCTCGAAGTGCTTTTCCTTCAGCCGCAGTTCGCGCGCCGACTTCTTCCACCACCAGGAGGTATGCACGAAAGCGGCATGGGTCGGGTCCATCAGTCCGAAGGCGGCGGTATCGGCGCCGCAGTTGAAGACCTGGGAGATCGACACCTGCGGAACGAGATCGCCGAAGCCCGGCAGTTCCGGCACCGGCGGCAGGTCCTCGATATCGGCCCTGGGCAGGCGCGCCGACTTTTCCGGCAGATAGACCCAGATGTTGCCCTGCACCTCGCGGCAGGGAAAGGCGCCGCAGCGGATGCGCGCCACGGCGATCTCCTGGTCCGGCGTCAGCGAGGGGATCGCCGTGCAGTGCCCGTCGGCCGCGAACCGCCAGCCGTGATAGCAGCAGGCCACCTCGCGGCCATCGAAGCTGCCGTGGGACAGCGGAATGCCGCGGTGCGGGCAGATGTCGCGCAGCGCGAAGACCTGGCCGTCGTCGCCGCGGCACAGCAGCACCGGCTCGCCCAGCAGGCTCACAGCCAGCGTCCTGCCGCGCGCGAGCTTCGCGCCCGGCAGGGCGAGATACCAGAAGTTGCGCAGCAGCGGCTGGCTGGATTCGAGCATGGGACTCCTCTTCGAGGGGCCCGGCATACACCAAGTCCCGGGCCGAGGCGAGAGGCACCCGGGGACTGTCCTTTCCGGCCGCCGGCGGCATGGCGTTGCCAGGCCGCCCCGGGGACCCCATATTTTCCCCATGACCGGGCGAGACATGATCCCCTATGACCCGCTGAACGACCGGAAAGCGCAGGATCCGCAGGTTTTCCGGCGCAACGAGGCGCAGGTCGCGCGCGGCTTCTGGGGCAAGCTGCGGCGCAGCGTCGGGCGCGTGCCCTTCCTGGAAGAGGCCGTCAGCGCCTACTACTGCGCCTTCGATCCGCAGACACCGCGGCCGGTGAAGGCCATGCTGCTGGCGGCCTTGGCCTATTTCGTGGTGCCCAGCGACGTGATCCCGGACTTCATCGCCGGCCTGGGCTTCACCGACGACGCCACGGTGATGTTTGCCACCGTCCGCATGGTCGCCAACCACATTCGCGACAGCCATCGCGACCGGGCGCGCCGCCGGCTCGTCGATCTCGGCCTGCGCCCGGCGGCGCGCGCCGAGACATCCGCCGCAAGCGAGCCAGGCGCAGAGTCCAGTGGAGGGACCTGAACCGTCGCTTGGGGCCGGACCCAGGGCAAGCCTGCGGGACGTGCCCCGGCCCGCCCTGGTGCTCGGCGCTGCGGGTCTCGTCCCCTTCCTCGCCGGTGTCGCCGGCGTGTGGGCCCTGGGCTACCCCGCCTACATCCTCGCGCTCAACCTGACGATGGCCTATGCCGCCGTCATCCTGGCCTTCCTCGGCGCGGTGCACTGGGGCCTCGCCCTGGCGCAGGGGGCCGCCGGCAACTGGCGTCGCCTGGCGCCCTCGGTGCTGCCGGCCCTGGCCGGCTGGTTTGCCCTGATCTTGCCCAACGCCTTCGGACTGCTGCTGCTCGCCGTCGGCTTCGCCGCTGTGTTTCTCGTCGACCGTACCGCCGTCGCCGCCGGTCGCGCACCAGGCTGGTACAAGGCCCTGCGCAAGCCGCTCACCCTCGTCGTCCTGGCCAGCCTCGCCGCCAGCTACGCCGCCCTGGCCGTCCGCGCGGCTTAGGTCTCCCTATCCCAGCGGCGCGACCGGCGCCTTGCCCGCGGCCTGGCGGCGCGCCACCGCCTGCGCCGCCTCGCGGCGGGCGATGTAGAGCGCGGCACCGACGATGACCGCGGCACCCAGCAGGGTCCAGGGCCCCGGCACCTCGCCGAAGACGAGGAAGCCGATGAGCCCGGCAAGGATCAGCTTCAGGTAGTCGAAGGGCGCGACGAAGCTGGCCTCGCCGTTACGGTAGGCGCGGATGATCATCGCCTGCGACGCGACGCCCAGTGCGCCGACCCCCGCCAGCAGCAGCCACTGCGTCAGCGTCGGCGGCGTCCAGAAGAGCAGCGCCGGCACCACGGTGATGGCGAGCGACATGAGGCAGAAGTAGGCCAGCATGGTGGTATGGCTCTCGCCGTCGGGCAGCTTCTTGACCAGGCAGACGGCGATGGCGATACCGCTGACCGAGGCCAGGGCGACCAGGGCGGCCGGGTCGAAGCTCGAAGCACCGGGGCGCACCATGATGAGCACGCCGAGAAAACCGACCGCCGTGGCCAGCCAGCGCCGCCAGCGCACCACCTCGCCGAGCAGGATGACCGCCAACAGGGTGACGAACAGCGGCTGGGTGAAAGTCAGCGCGGTGAAGTCGGCGAGCTGCAGGCGGCCGACCGCGTAGAACCCGCAGACCATGGCGCCGGCACCGGCGACGGCGCGGATGCCGTGCAGCCAGGGATGCTTCGTGTTGAACGCTCCCGGCCCGGCGCGCAGCAGGAACGGCACCAGCAGCGCGAAGGAGAACAGCGCGCGGGCAAAGGCGATCTGGAAGACATCGAGGCCGGAGGCCGTCAGGGTCTTGACCAGCGCGGAGTTCACGGTGAAGCCGAGACTGGCGGCGATCATCCACAGGGCGCCGCGGTGATTGGCGGAGAGTCGCGCCCAGCCACCGGAGAGTCGCGCGCCCACCATTTGTGATCCCTAGGGCCGGCTCTTCGGCGTGTCCGCGCTGACCCGCAGCGTCGGCCGCTCGCGCGCGACCTGGGATTCGCGGCGCGCGATGTAGATGGCGGCCCCGGCGATGACCGCGGCACCGACCCAGGTCCAGATGTCCGGCTCTTCGGCGAAGAGGAAAAAACCGATCAAAGCAACGAAGGGCAGGCGCGCGTAGTCGAAAGGCAGGATCGCCGAGGCGTCGGCCAGTTTGAAGGCACGGGTAAAGGCGTTGTGCGCGAGGGCGGCGCAGCCGCCGATGAAGAGGCCGAGGCCGAGCTCCGTCAGTGTGGGCCACCGCCAGACGAAGGCGGCGGGCAGCAGGGACAGCGGCGTCAGCAGCAGGTTCATGTAGAGCACAATGGCCGCCGGCTGCTCGGTGCGCGACAAGGATTTCACGATCAGCACGGAGCAGGCCATGAAGCAGGCGGCGATGACCGGCAGGGTCATCAGCGGCGTGAACTCGGTGAAGCCGGGCCGGAGAATGATGAGCATGCCGAGAAAGCCGACAGCCGTGGCGGTCCAGCGCCGCGCGCGCACCACCTCGCCCAGCACCAGGGCGGCGCCGGCGGTGGCGAAGAGGGGCGCGGTGAAGTTCAAGGCCACCGCCTCGGCCAGCGGCAGGTAGGCCACGGCGGAAAACCAGGTGAGCATGGCGCAGAGGCCGATGGCGGCGCGCCAGAGGTGCAGGCTGAGGCGCGTCGTCCTGAGGGCGGCGCTGCCGTGGTGGGCGAGCCAGGGGAGCATGAAGGCGAGCGCGCAGACGTTGCGCAGGAAGGCGATCTGAAAGGGATGCATGCCGCTGCCGTCGGCCGAGCCCCAGCCGTCGCCGAGCAGGCGGATCGCCCCGTTCATGGCAGCGAAGAGGAAGGAGGCCGCCGTCATGTAAAGGGCGCCCTGCACCGGCGCCGGCAGGCTGGCGCCGCGCTCTAGAAGGGATCGGGAAGATGGCATGCAGCGGCCATTCTAGGCGGCGGCCGCAGCGGCCACCACCCCCAGGGCCGCAGGCCAGCCATGCGACAACGCGCCGGGTGCCCCGGACTGCCGGAGCCCACAGCCCGGGCTTGCAATCCCCCGCCCGGGCGGCATAACCAGAGGGGACAGAGGTACGCGGCCCCAAGCTAGAAGGCTCAGCCCCGCGAGGCTGAGCCCCACGAGACAACCAGGGCCCGCAAGGGAGACCAGCATGACCGGACCGCTTTGGCAGCCCTCTGCAGCGCGCATCGCCGCGGCCAACCTGACCGCCTTCATGGCACGCCTGCGCAAGGAGCGCGGCCTCGACTTCAAGGACTACGACGACCTCTACGCCTGGTCGGTCGACGATCTGGCAGGCTTCTGGACCGCGGTGTGGGATTTCTGCGGCGTCATCGCCGACGACGACCGCGGCCCGGTGGTGACGAATGCCGACAAGATGCCCGGCGCCGCCTTCTTCCCCGAGGCAAGGCTGAACTTCGCCGAGAACCTGCTGCGCCGGCAGGATGACGGCGACGCCCTGGTGTTCTGGGGCGAGGACAAGGTGAAGCGCCGCCTCTCCCACAAGGAACTCTACGACCGCGTCTCCCGCACGGCGCAGGCGCTGGCCGGCGAAGGGGTCGGCCCGGGCGACCGCGTGGCGGGCTTCCTGCCCAACATGCCGGAGGCGGTGATCGCCATGCTGGCGACGACGTCGCTCGGCGCGGTGTGGTCCTCCTGTTCGCCGGACTTCGGCGTCGAGGGCGTGCTCGACCGCTTCGGGCAGATCGAACCCAAGGTGCTGTTCTGCTGCGACGGCTACTACTACAACGGCAAGGCCATCGACTCGCGCCCGCGTCTCGCCGAGTTCAGCGAACAGCTGCCCAGTCTCTCGAAAGTCGTCGTCGTCTCCTATCTGGAAGAATCGCCTGATGTCTCGGCCATCGACCGTGGCCTGCGCCTGGCCGACTTCGTCGCACCCTACAAGGCCGGCAAGATCGCCTTCGCCCGCCAGCCCTTCAACGCGCCGCTCTACATCATGTTCTCCAGCGGCACGACCGGAAAGCCGAAGTGCATCGTGCACGGCATCGGCGGCACGCTGCTGCAGCACCTGAAGGAGCACCAGCTGCTGTGCGACGTGAAGCCCGAGGACCGCGTGTTCTACTTCACCACCTGCGGCTGGATGATGTGGAACTGGCTGGTCTCCGGCCTCGCCTCTGAAGCCACCCTGCTGCTCTACGACGGCTCGCCCTTCGCACCCGACGGCAACATCCTGTTCGACTACGCCGATGCGGAGAAGATGACCCTGTTCGGCACCTCGGCCAAATACATCGACGCCCTCAACAAGGGCGGGCTCGACCCCAAGTCGACGCACGATCTTTCCAGCGTTCGTCTCATCACCTCGACGGGATCGCCGCTGGTGCCGGAGGGCTTCGACTACGTCTACCGACACATCAAGGACGATGTCTGCCTGTCGTCGATCGCCGGCGGCACCGACATCATCTCCTGCTTCGTCGGCGGCAATCCCATCGGCCCGGTGTGGCGCGGCGAGATCCAGCGCCGCTGCCTCGGCATGGCGGTCGAGGTCTATGACGACAACGGCAGGCCGGTGCGCGGCGAGAAGGGCGAGATGGTCTGTGTGAAGCCCTTCCCCTGCATGCCCATCGGGTTCTGGAACGATCCCGACGGCGCGCGCTACCGTGCCGCCTATTTCGAGACCTATCCGAACATCTGGCACCACGGCGACTTCGTCGAGCTGACCGAGCACGACGGCATCGTCGTCTACGGCCGCTCCGACGCGACGCTGAACCCCGGCGGCGTGCGCATCGGCACGGCGGAGATTTACCGCCAGGTCGAAAAGCTGGAAGAGGTCGAGGAGTCCATCGTCATCGGCCAGGACTGGGAGGACGACGTGCGCGTGGTGCTCTTCGTGAAGCTGAGGCCGGGCAAGACGCTGGACGACGCCCTGACTGCGCGCATCAAGACGCAGATCCGCAACGGCTGCACGCCGCGCCACGTCCCGGCCAAGGTGGTGCAGGTCGCCGACATCCCGCGCACCAAGAGCGGCAAGATCGTCGAGCTGGCGGTGCGCGACGTGGTGCACGGCCGCCAGGTGAAGAACAAGGAGGCCCTGGCCAACCCGGAGGCCCTGAAACTCTACCAGGGGCTGCCGGAGCTTTCGGCCTAAGGGGTTTTCGTCAGCCCTCCCAGGGCCCGTCCTGGAGCTGTCCTGGGACGGTCCTGGAACGCCGCCGACAGGTTCTGTTCTGAAGGCGACAAACACCTGAAATAATTAACTTATTATGAAATCGAGCCATGCTTTGGCTGCATGGTCAGCGTGTCCAGCCGGCATTTGTGCGGCGCAGAGAGAAGGCTTATCTCCCCGGATAAGAGATCGGAACACGCGCGACCGCCCGGCAGCTGAATGCCACCAAAGGGGCGTCGCCATTGAAGGAGACCCGGACGATGGCCAACGTGATCTTCACGGCGCGTCCCTATATGCCCGGCCAGGTCCTCGGCGACCTGCTGGGCCGCATGGTGATGGCGAGCTACGACCTGATCGTCGAACTGCACGACGCCTACGTGGCCGAGCGCAAGGCCCAGAAGCTGGTCCAGGCGACCCGCCACCTGGACAGCCGCCTGCTGCGCGACATCGGGCTGGACCACGGCGCCAGCTGACGCCGCCGCCCGCCGGCCTGCGGCGGGACCTCGGCCCCAAGACAGAGAAGACGGCCCCGGAAGGTTTCCGGGGCCGTTGAGGACCGCACCCTGCTGGTGCATTTCCTGCGCGAGAACCAGGGACTGACGGGCACCCATGTGGGTTGCGACACGTCCCAGTGCGGAGCATGCGTGGTTCACATGGACGGCAAGGCGGTGAAGTCCTGCACGCTTCTGGCTGCGCAGGCTTCCGGATCC
>DAIQBR010000020.1:3894-12579 GCA_036781105.1 Kiloniellaceae bacterium | reverse complement strand
GCCTCCGAGCACCTGATAGAGCTGGTCGAACTGCGCCTTGAAGTGATCCCACTCCTGGCGCGGGTCGAGGTCCTGCAGGGCCGTCTGAATCTCGCCGAGCGAGGTCTTGCCGTCGATCCAGGGCAGCACCGCCGGCGCCAGGCGCGGCAACGGAAACTTCAGCGCCAGCCCGTCGAAATCCCCTTTCAGCACCAGATCGCGCTGCACCGCCTTGGCCAGGCGCGGCCCGTCGAGCACACGCAGGCAGGGGATCGCCGCCGGTCCGTCCGGCCAGGCCAGGGTCTCCGCCGGCGCCCGCCGCGACACATAGAACACATGGGTCTTCAGATTGCCGGCGAGCTTCTCGGCCAGGGCGGCGCGCTGCTCGGCCGAGAGGCCGGAGAGCTGGCGCAGCAGCACCGGGTCCTTCAGGTAGGTCGAGGGGTCGTAGCGCAACGGCTCGATGAAGGAGATCAGGTTGAGCCCGGCGCCGGCCAGCAGCGCGGCGATCTCCTCCACCGTGAAGGCGCGGTCCTGGCTGTGCAGCAGCAGGTCGACCAGTTCGGCATCGCTGCCTGTGTGGTCGCGCAGCACCGGATTGCGGGCGAAGAGGTTGGTGGCCGGCAGGGTGGACAGCAGGCGGCGCGCGAAGCTGATCTGCTCGGCCAGCGGGCGCGTGCCGACCAGTTGCCGCAGGACGTCCTGCAACTCGTAGACGCCGCTTCGCCCGTAAGTGCCGTAGACCATCAGGCCCATGCCGCCGTCGTCGTTCAGGACAGCGGTCAGCGCGGCGAGACCGGCAGGCGGATCGGCGAGATGGTGCAGCACGCCGCAGCAGTCGATGTAGTCGAAGCTGCCGAGGCCGAGGCTTTCCAGGTCGAGCAGCGAGCCGGTGACGAAACGGATGTTGGCGAGGCCGCGCGCGGCGGCGCGTGATTCGGCGATGGCGCGCGAGCCGGTCGAGAGATCGAGGTAGACCACCTCGCCGGGCGTTCCCCCGGCGCCGGCCGCGTCGGCCAGTTGCTGGGCCAGCATGATGGCGGCGTCACCGGTGCCACCGCCGGCGATGAGGGCGCGGAAGGGCTGCGTGAAATCGCGGCGACCGCGGTAGAGGTAGTGGTTGATCTCCAGCAGGTTGCTCGGCGAACCGACAACCAGCCGCTTCGCCTCGTCGGCGGGATCGCGCGAGGGATAAGGAAAGGCTTCGTACTGGTCGCGAACCTTGTCGTTCATCACTTGATCGCTACCGCTTTCCGCAGCAAGGGCGCGACACTGCGCTAAGCAGCCGCCGAAAGAGAATACTAAAGGGCACCGGTGATCAGGACCACCTTGCCGGTGGAGCGCCGCTGCAACAGCAATGCCATGGCCTCGCCGGCCGCCGCGAGGGCAAGCCTATGTGAAACATGTGGCTTAAGAAGGCCGGCTTCGTACCAGCCGAAGAGCTCTCGGAATTCCTCCACCAGGCGCTCGGGCGCGTGCTTGCGATAGGAACCCCAGTAGACGCCCATCACCGCGATGTTCTTCACCAGCAGGATGTTGGCCGGCACCTGCGGCACGCGCCCGGCGGCGAAGCCGATCACCAGGAGACGGCCGGACCAGGCGATGCAGCGCAGGGAGGCATCGAAGACGTCACCGCCGACCGGGTCGAAGACCACATCGGCACCCTTGCCGGCCGTCAGCTCCTTCACACGCGCGCGGATGTCCTCGCTGCGGTAGTCGATGAGGTGGTCGGCGCCGTGCGCCTTGGCGACCGCCAGCTTCTCGGCGCCGCCGGCCGTGGCGATCACCGTTGCCCCAAGAGCCTTGCCGATCTCGACCGCCGCGAGACCGACACCGCCGGCCGCGCCGTGCACCAGCAGCACCTCGCCCGGCTGCAGGTCGGCGTGCCAGCGCAGCGCGCCGTGCCCGGTGCCGTAGGTGATCGGAAAGCCCGCGGCTTCGGCCCACCCGAGGGAATCCGGAATGGGATAGACATCGCCGGCACGCGCCACGGCCATTTCCGCATAGCCGCCCCAGTCGGTCAGCGCCATGACCCGCTGGCCCTCCCGCAGGCCCGCAACGTTGGCGCCCAGCGCGCGGATGGTGCCGGCGATCTCCAGGCCGGGCGAGAAGGGGAAGGCCGGCTTTTCCTGGTACTTGCCGGCAATCATCAGGGTGTCGGCAAAGTTGACGCCCGCGGCGGCGACCTCGATCAGCACCTGGTCGGGCCCCGGCGCCGGCGCCGCCACCTCTTCGACCGTAAGGCTTTCCGGGCCGCCCCAGTCGCGGCAGAGCACAGCTTTCATCGGGTCGGGGACTCTCAGAAGGGAATGCGGGGAGCGAGGCGCGTATCGCCGACATGAAGCCCGGCGCGGTTCAACACCGGCGCCGTGGCGAGGCCGCCGAGACCGCGCGCCTCGGCCTCGCTGACGATGCCGAAACGCTCCAGCAAATGGCCCATGAGGATCTCGGCGGCACGTCCGGCGCCGTCGTCGACCTTGATGGCAACGCCGAGGCCCAGCTCCGGAAAGGCGCCGCAGTAGACACCCTCGGCGCCCGTCTTGATGAAGGCCTTCTCGCCGGTACGCTCCATCACCCGGGTGTCGAAGCGGCCGCTGCCGGCGACCATGAAGGGATGCGCGGCCACCGCCTTGCGAATGCGCGCACAGGCCGCCTGGCGAGCCTCCGGCTGGTCGTCAGGCGCGCCGAGCCGGGCCATGGCAAGCGCCATGTTGCCGAGCGGGATGCCGATCACCGGAATGCCGCAGCCATCGATGCCGCGCGGCGCCGCACCGAGGTCGAGCCCGGTCATGGCTTCCAGCACGCCGAGGATGCGCTGCTGCACCGGGTGTTCGTAGGTGACGTAGCCACGGGTCGGCGCGCCGAGGTGGCGCGCCAGGGTGAGAAAGCCGGTGTGCTTGCCCGAGCAGTTGTTGTGCGCGGCGGTCGCCGCGCCGCCGCCGGCGAGCAGCGCATAAAGGGCCGGCTCATAGCCGGGCAGCTGCGGCCCGCATTCGAGGTCGGCGGCGGAAAGACCGAGGCGCGCCAGCCAGGCGGTCACCGCCTCCACATGACGCGCCTCGCCGCTGTGGCTGGCGCAGGCCAGGGCCAGTTCGGGCACGCTCACCTGGAAGGCATCGGCGGCACCGCTTTCCACCATCGCGATGGCCTGCAGCGACTTGATCGCCGAGCGTGCATAGACCGGGCGGTCGGTGTCGCCGCCGGAAAGCACCACCTTGCCCTGGGTATCGACCACGGCGAGCGCGGCGCGGTGGCGGCTTTCCACCTGGTTGCCACGGGTCACCTCGACCAGCAGGGGGTTGGCGGCCTGGGTGTCGGCGGCCGCCAGGGGGGTATCCGGCGGGGGGCTGTCTGGGGCCATGCCTTGGAGTCACAAAATCGAGGAATGGCGCGGGCTGCGCGCCGGGCAAGCAGCTTGCCTCCCCGGCCCGGGCCATGCAAGGTCTGCCGCCATGCGCGGATTCTTTGCCATCGGGGCCGAAGGCATCAGCAAGCCCATGAACCTGGGTGCCCTGATGCGCTCGGCCCACGCCTTCGGGGCCAGCTTCTTCTTCACCATCGATGCCGCTTTCAACGCCCACGAGGTGAAACAGTCGGACACCTCGGATGCCGCCAAGCACCTGCCACTCTACACCTTCGCCGGCGTCGACGACCTCATGCTGCCGCGCGGCTGCGCCCTGGTCGGCGTCGAGCTGACCGAGGACGCCATCGAGCTGCCGACCTTCTTCCACCCGCAGGCGGCAGCCTACGTGCTGGGCCGCGAGCGCGGCAGCCTGTCGCCGGAGTTGCAGGCGCGCTGCGACCACCTGGTGAAGATTCCGACCAAGTTCTGTGTGAACGTCGGCACCGCCGGCGCCATCGTGATGTACGACCGCATGATCAGCCAGGGCCGCTTCGCGCGCCGCCCGGTGAACCCGCGCGCGGCGCCGCAGCCACTGCCCGAGCACGTGCAGGGCCCCCAGAAAGTGCGCACCAAAAAGAGCGGCTAGCCGGCGCCAGCCTCTTCGCGTCCCGCCGAGCTGTCATCCGGGCTTAGCCAGAACACCAATCCCGCCAGGTTTGCGATGGTCCAGGGTACGGCTAATTGGACCGCGAGCCCGACGGCGCTGCCCAGATCGTCGTGGTCCGGATCGAACAACAGGTATGACAGCCCCGACGCCACAACAGCCGCCGGGATGGCCGCAGCGAACAACGTCTCGAATTTCCAGAAGATTCCGACGGCCGGCAGGAACACGGCAACCCAGGTCAGAACCACATAAACCGCGACCACTATCCCATCCGGGATGATCGCATGCGCCAGCCTGCTCGCATCGTCCTCGATGCATCCACGGGCGAGGCACAGCGCCTCGTCTATCAGCCAGATCCCGAAGGTGGCGACGCCGGCGACGACAATGAGCGCCGCAAACCGTCTCAGGCAGATGATAAGCCTTCTACGCATGTCCGCTCCGCCGGTGGCGGTCAATGATTCGGAATCGTTCATGGGAAGAAGGCGCCATTGAGGCCCAGGCGTGGCGAGCCGGGCGGCCGCCAGCCCTTACCCGGTCAGCTTCAAGGGCGCGTCCTGGTAGACGAGGCAGAGGCAGGGCTCGCCCGGCAGGGCGACCGGAAGATGGTCGACGCTGCCGTCGACGATCCAGGCGTCGCCACGCTCGTAGCAGCCGAAACCGTCGTCGAAACCGCCCTGCACGATCACCGTTGCCTCGATGCCCAGGTGGGTGTGGCGCGGCGCCGCCGCGCCGGGGGCCAGCCGCACCAGGCTCACCTGCACCCCCGCCGGCCAGTCCGCCGGCGGCGAGGCCGCGCCCGAAGGCGACCACAGAGGTCTCAGCATGACCTGCTCGATGCCCTCGGCCAGGCGCTGCCACGCCAGCTTGTCGAGAAGGTCCGCCGAACCGCCGCCCAGGTAAGCGTATAAGGGGCGCGGAAGGCCGTCCCCTGCCCGGGGTTCACCCGCAGCGCGCGCGGCGCCGTCCGCTGCCGGCTCGCCCGTAGCGAGACGGGCCAGCACCCGTTCGAGGGCATCCGGCGCCACCTCGACAGGTTCGATCGCCGACAAGAGGGCGCCGCCGATGGCTTCGAGGTCCACCGCGGCCGCCCGGCATTCGTGGCACAGCGCCAGGTGTGTCGCGACCAGAAGCGTTTCACCCTCGGGCAGACTGCCGGTCGCGTAGTCGAGCAGCAGTTCCTCGCGGAAGTGGTGAACAGGACGGCGCTGACGCCGCGAGCCCGGGGACATTATGCCTTTTCCTCCAGCGCGCGGCGCAGGCGGGTCATCGCCAGGCGCAGTCTGGACTTCACCGTGCCCAGCGGCAGCGCCCTCTCGGCGGCGATCTGCCCATGGGTCCTGTCCTCGAAATAGGCGAGGCGCACCAGCAGCGCCTGCTCATCGGGCAGCGTGGCGAGCGCTTCGGCGAGGCGCGCGTCCCGCTGCGCCACCGCGACCGCGTGGTCGCCCGGCGCCGGGGCCGCAGCAGCGAGTTGCTCCCCGAGGGTCGGGTCGGCGGGGTCGAAATCCGGGCGCCTTTCCCGGCGCAAAGCGTCGATGCGCTTGTTGCGCGCGATGGTGAAGATCCAGGTGCCGGCGCTGGATTTCGCGGGGTCGAAGCTTGCCGCGCGGCGCCACACCATGATCATGGTCTCCTGCGTCAGCTCCTCCGCCTGGGCGGCCGCGGCGCCGCGGCGGATGAGATAGCCCTTGATGCGCGGCGCGAAGTGGGCGAAGAGTGCGGCGAAGGCGTCGCGGTCACCGCCGGTGCCGACAGCGACGATCCACTGCGAGAGCCGTGCCGGCGTGGCCGGCGGTACCGGCGGTCGAGAGAGTGAGGTCACGCTATGTGCGGTCCCGTGGCGCGGCTGCCGTCATCTAGCGAATCCGTGATCTCTCAAGGCCCTATTCCGCAAACTCAGGGGGTGGCGGCACCGGCCACCGCCCCTATAATATCCGCCATGTTCATCAATAACATCCCGTCAGCTTGAACCATGCCGTCAAGATCAGCTTTTCTGCTCTTTGCCCCTCTCCTCCTCGCCCTCGCGCTCACCGCCCTGCCCCTCGGCAGCGCCCAGGCCCAGGCGATCGAGCGGCTCGGCGACTTCTCCGACTGGAGCGCCTTCAAGTACGAGGAGAACGGCAACGTCATCTGCTTCATGGCCAGCGAACCCACCAAGGCCGAGGGCAACTATTCGAAGCGCGGCCAGATCCACGCCATGGTGACCCACCGCCCCGGCGAAAGCCGCAACGACGAGGTCAGCATCCAGGCCGGCTACAGCTATCAGGACAACTCTCCTGTCGAGGTCGAGGTCGGCAGCCTGAAGGTGCGCCTCTTCACCCAGGGCGAATCGGCCTGGACGGTGGACAAGGCGACCGACAAGCAGCTGGTGCAGGCGATGATCAAGGGCAGCACCATGGTGGTCCAGGGCACCTCGGCGCGGGGCACCAACACCAAGGACACCTACTCGCTGTCCGGCTTCACCCGGGCCTATCAGACCATCAGCGAGGCCTGCGGCCTCTAGGCCCGGCCCTGCCGGGGACCCGCCGGGGCCGGCCTCCGGCGCCGGAATCCGCTGGTTTTAACCTTCGGGGAGTCCTATTTAAGGCCCCATGAGCCAGCACGCCGAAGTCTTCGCCCCGCCCCCGGAAGCCCTGGGGCAGGCCCGCGACGGGATACGCAATCTCGTCGGGCTGTCGCGCGCGCAGCTGGTCGCCGAACTGGCCGCCCTGGGCGAGAAGCCCTTCCGCGCCAAGCAGCTGTGGCACTGGATCTACCACCGCGGGGTCACCGACTTCGCGGAGATGACCACCCTGTCCAAGGACTTCCGCCTGCGCCTGGCGGAAACCCACGCGGTGCGCCGGCCCGAGGTCACGGTGGCGCAGGTCTCCCAGGACGGCACCCGCAAGTGGCTGCTGCGCCTGCCCGACGGGCAGGAGGTGGAGACGGTCTACATCCCCGAGGAGGACCGCGGCACCCTCTGCGTCTCCAGCCAGGTCGGCTGCACGCTGACCTGCAAGTTCTGCCACACCGGCACCCAGCGCCTGGTGCGCAACCTGGCCCCGGCGGAGATCGTCGGCCAGATCATGGTGGCGCGCGACGACCTCGGCGAGTGGCCCTCCCCGGCCGAGGGCCGCAAGATCACCAATATCGTGCTCATGGGCATGGGCGAGCCGCTCTACAATTACGACAACGTCGCCACCGCCATGAAGATCGCCATGGACGGCGAGGGCCTCTCGATCTCCAAGCGCAAGATCACGCTGTCGACCTCGGGCGTGGTGCCGGAGATGGAGCGCTGCGGGCGCGAACTGGACGTGAACCTCGCCGTCTCGCTGCACGCGACGACCGACGAGACGCGCGACTGGATCATGCCGATCAACAAGAAGTATCCGCTGAAGATGCTGCTGGACGCCTGCCGGACCTATCCCGGCACCCATAACGCCAGGCGCATCACCTTCGAGTACGTCATGCTGAAGGGCGTGAACGACAGCGAGGACGACGCCAGGCGCCTCATCCGCCTGCTGAAGGACATCCCGGCCAAGGTGAACCTGATTCCCTTTAATCCCTGGCCCGGCTCCTTCTTCGAGTGCTCCGACAAGGCGACCATCACGCGCTTCGCCGACATCCTCTCCGCCGCGCATATCTCCAGCCCCGTGCGCGCCACCCGCGGCGAGGACATCCTGGCCGCCTGCGGCCAGCTGAAGTCGACCTCCGAGCGCAAGAAGAAGACCGAGCGCGAAGCGGCCGAGCCCGCGCCAACCGGGGCCTGCGACCGGCCCCTGCCCCAAGCCTTGCGGGGGCCCGCCCGATGCCTATACTCCGCGCGGATTTCCAGTCAGGGGCGCTCGTTCATCATGTCAGAAATCAAGAAAGTCGTGCTCGCCTATTCCGGCGGCCTCGATACCTCCGTCATCCTCAAGTGGCTGCAGACCACCTACAACTGCGAGGTGGTGACCTTCACCGCCGACCTGGGCCAGGGCGAGGAGCTGGAGCCGGCGCGCAAGAAGGCCGAGATGCTGGGCATCAAGCCGCAGAACATCTACATCGAGGACCTGCGCGAGGAGTTCGTGCGCGACTTCGTCTTCCCGATGTTCCGCGCCAACGCGCTCTACGAGGGGGTCTACCTGCTGGGCACCTCCATCGCCCGGCCTTTGATCTCCAAGCGGCAGATCGAAATCGCGCGCGAGACCGGGGCCGACGCGGTCTGCCACGGCGCCACCGGCAAGGGCAACGACCAGGTGCGCTTCGAGCTGGGCTACTACGCCCTCAACCCGGACATCCACGTCATCGCGCCCTGGCGCGAGTGGAACCTGAACAGCCGCACCAAGCTGATCGACTTCGCCGAACAGCACCAGATCCCCATCGCCAAGGACAAGCGCGGCGAGGCGCCCTTCTCGGTCGACGCCAACCTGCTGCACATCTCCGCCGAGGGGAAGGTGCTGGAGGATCCCTGGGACGCGCCGGAAGAGTACGTCTTCTCGCGCAGCGTTTCGCCCGAGGCCGCGCCTGACACGCCGACCATCGTCATCGTCGACTTCAAGGAGGGCGACGCGGTCGGCATCAACGGCGAGGCGCTGTCGCCCGCCGCGCTGCTCACCAGGCTCAACCAGCTGGGCGGCGACAACGGCATCGGCCGCCTCGATCTGGTGGAGAACCGTTTCGTCGGCATGAAGAGCCGCGGCGTCTACGAGACGCCGGGCGGCACCATCCTGTCGGTGGC
>DAIQBR010000020.1:0-3874 GCA_036781105.1 Kiloniellaceae bacterium | reverse complement strand
GTCGATCACCCTGGACCGCGGCGCGGCGCACCTGAAGGACGAGTTGATGCCGCGCTACGCCGAGCTGATCTACAACGGCTTCTGGTGGTCACCCGAGCGCGAGATGCTGCAGGCGCTGATCGACAAGAGCCAGGCAAAGGTGAACGGCTCGGTGCGTCTGAAGCTGTACAAGGGCAACGTCATCGTCGAGGGCCGCCAGTCACCGGACTCGCTGTACTCCATGGAGCACGTGACCTTCGAAGAGGACACGGTCTACGACCAGCGCGACGCCGCGGGCTTCATCAAGCTGAACGCGCTGCGCCTGCGCCTGCTGAACCGCCAGAAGCGGTAGGCACGGACTAGCCCTGCTGCGCGTCCCCGCCTTCGGCGGGTTGGCCGAAGTTGGCCTCGCCGGTCGGATCGGTTTCGACCCGCTGGGCCATCACCTCGAAGGCCTGGGCATTGTGGTCCATGTGCTCTTTCAAGGGCGGGTTCTGCTCACCCACGGAACGGAAGAACCCGGCGGCATCGCGCAACAGGCGCGCAGCAATTTCTGCGTTGGTTGCCATAAAAGCTCCCAAATCAATGTAATCAGCGAGGGATGGAGATTTGCGTCAACGCCATCCTAGCACGGTCGCTGCGGCGCTGTCGCCCCCAAGGCACCCATTTTTCTCGAAACCCGGCCAAGCCTTGCCAGCCGGCGCAGGGCGTCGCATTTTACCGCGGCATCACCAGAAATTGTATCTGTCATGGACAAAATTGCCGCCAAGAGGAGCAAGCTGCTGAGCCTGGTGCTCCGTCATCAGCCGGAACTGATCGGCATTGCCTTGGACGACGCCGGCTGGACGCCGGTGGCAGGCCTGCTGGAGGGCCTGGCGAATCACGGCAGCGCCATGACGCCGGACGAACTGCGGCGCATCGTCGCCGGCAACGACAAGCAGCGCTTCGCTTTCAGCGCCGACGGCACGATGATCCGCGCGAACCAGGGGCACTCTGTGACCGTGGAACTGGGCCTCAGGCCGAGCACACCACCCGCCGAGTTGTTCCACGGCACCGCCGAAATCTTTCTCGACGGCATCCGACGACAGGGGCTCCTGAAGCAGCAGCGTCACCATGTCCACCTGCACCAAGACGCCAAGCTGGCCGAGAAGGTCGGTGCGCGCCGCGGCAGGGCCGTGGTACTGACCGTGGACGCCGCAGCGATGCAGGCAGACGGCATGGCCTTCTTCGTTACCGAGAACCAGGTTTGGCTGACCGATTCCGTGCTGCCGCGCTATCTGCGCTTCCCCGGCTAACGAGGAAGCGTCCGTTGCACCGCCTCTTCTGCTACGACTTCGAGACCGATGGCATCCGGATCCTGCCGTTTGCGAACTGGGCGTTCGCAGCCAGACAGATCGAGGCGCTGGAGGCGCACGACAAGCAGCATCGTGCCCCCGACGGCGTCGGCTGGACCAAGATGTATCGGCTGGAGTCTCCGCCCGAGTGTCTGGCAACGCGTGGCCTGTCCTGCGACAGCTTTCGCGAACGGCTGGCACTCTTAGCGCCGCAGTTTGAGGCTGTGACCGTCAACGACGAGAACGGATACGATTTCTCGGGCAACGACGAATTGAGCTACCTCGGATTCGGCCCGAGCGGCAGGGCCGGCGTCGTCGCCGAGTGCCAGGATGGCCGGGTAGACTCCGTGTGGTGTGTCCTGCCCGGCGCGTCGGCGAAAGAAAACGCGGTTCTGGCGGAGATGCTGCACGCGCTCGACCGAGATCTTCATCTCATCCTGGTGGACTGGCACGCCGGCATGGTCATCCCGCTCGCCGACCTTGCGTCCATCGAGGCTTACTTGGCGGCACTGCTGGAGCGCCACTTGGCGTGGCAGGCGGCTAGCCCAGGAACGCGCGCATCGCCACCACCGCCAGGCAGCCGCCGGCCACCGCAACAATCAGCGGCAGACGGATCGCCAGCAAGACTGTCAGCACGGCTGCTGCGCTTTCTGCTGCGCCGGTGGCGAAGACCTTAGGGGCGATGATCGCCACCAGGATCGCGCCCGGAACCGCCTCCAGGGCGCTGGCCAGCCGGCCGCTGACGGTGGTGCGGCGGACCATCCAGTAGCCGACATAGCGGGTGAACCAGGTGGCCAGCGCCATGGCGAGGATGGCGGCGGCAGTCAGAGGGTCGAGCGACCAGATATCAGATGGCATCGGGTGCCTCCTGCGGCCGGCCATCTTCCCGGGGGCCCTGCAGGGCCCCCGCCAGGGTGCCGGCGAGACCGCCCAGCACGATATACCAGACCCCCGGCAGCCAGACGTAGGCGGCTACCGCCACGACGGCGCTGGCCGCCCAGGGGACCAGGCTGCGCCGGCCTTTCCACAGGCCGACCAGCAGGGTCAGGAAGACCGCCGTGAAGGCGAAATCGAGGCCGTAGCGGGCCGGATCCTGCAGCACGCCGCCGAAAATCGTCCCGAAGAAGGTGCAGACGATCCAGCCGGCATAAAGCGGCAGCGACAGACCCAGGTAGTAGCCGGGAGTGAGCGGCGCCTTGGCGCCGCGCTGCAAGGCGAAGGCCCAGTTCTCGTCGGCCATCACGTAGAGCGCCACGCAGGTGGTGCCGCGCGGCCAGGCCCTGATCCAGGGGGCGAGCGCCGCGCCCATCAGCACATGGCGCAGGTTCACCATCAGGGCGGTGGCCGCCAGCAGGGCGATGGCCGGCGGCGAGGTCCAGATGTCCACCGCGACGAACTGGGAAGCGCCGGCGAAGACCGTCGCGCTCATCAGGGCCGTCTCCAGCGGCGAGAGACCCTTCTGCGCCGCCAGGGTGCCGAACAGCAGACCGTAGACCACCACCGCCACCTGGACCGGCAGGATGGTCAGAAAGCCGGCGGCGAAATCGCTGCGTGGCGCGGAAGGCGGGGACGGCATCACGGGCACTCGGGACGGTTCGGCAGGGCCCGCGAGCTTGCCCCCCCGGCGCCGTCCGGTCTTGTAGGGAATTGCCGAATTCCGATCCCGTGTCGCGGATTTTCGCCATTGAGGCGAACGATTATCATAGGAAATCCCCTGGGAAGGTTGTCTCTTGCAATCTAGGCTGGCGACTCGCAGGCTCGATTGCGGATTCGGCAAGTTCAGCTGGGCATTGGGGGACCGGGCGGAAATGCAATGGTGATGTCGGACATCTCCCTGGAGCGGGTGACCAAGGCGCTGCATGGCTGCCTGATGCGGGGAGACGATGCCGCGGAGATCAATGCAGCGCTGAACTTCGAGGTCAAGGGCATCAGGCTGCTGCGCGACCCTGGGGAGAATGATCTGCCGCTGGAGGAACTGCGCCTGGTCCTGCGCTATTGGCAGGCGCTGCCCAAGACCCAGGGCGTCGCCGACCTGCTGAAGATCGATCCCCATGCACTGCGCCGCGCCCTGGGCTATCTCATGCTGATCGACGTCGGGCCGGGCGAGAGCGAGTTTCGCTATGCCCTCTACGGCAGCAAGATCGCCGCCGTCGCGGGTTTCGACATGACCGGCAAGACGGTCTGGCAGGTGGCCACGACCTCGGCGATCCAGACCTTCTTTGCCGCCTGCTACCGGGTGGCATGCGCGGAGCGCTGCACGCTCTACAGCGTGCACAAGGCACCGCCACAGATTACCGCCAGCCACTGGCACCGGCTGATCCTGCCGCTGGGCCGGAGCGGCGAGGTAAAGCGCTTCCTGGTGTGCAACACGCCGATCCAGAACGGGCAGCTGGTCTAGCCACCGCAGCACGAGCAGAGGGGAGTTTCCGATGACGTCGGACAGCGGGCTGAAAGCCCTGCGCGAAGCGCTGGCCGCACGCTACGAGGATGCCGCAGGGCTCGGCGACAGCGCGCCGGAGTCAGCGAATGCGCTCGCCGGCATGGCCGGGCGCGGCTCGGTG
>DAIQBR010000019.1:16864-21389 GCA_036781105.1 Kiloniellaceae bacterium | reverse complement strand
CCGCGCCGCCTTGATCGGCCCTTTCTCGTCCAGCGGCCGGCCGGCGGCATCGACCACCCGCCCGAGCAGGCCCTCGCCGACCGGGGTGTCGACGATGCGCCGCGTACGCCGTGCCTCGTCACTGATATTGAGACGTTCGCTGTCGCCGAGCAGGATGACGCCGATGGCCTCGAAGTTCACGTTGGCCGCGATGCCGAGGAGGTCGCCCGGAAAGCGGATCAATTCGTGGTCGTTCAGGTCGGAAAAGCCCTCGACACGCGCGATGCCTTGCGAGACCTCGGTCACGATGCCGATTTCGTGCGTTTCGACCCGCGCCCGGTGGCTGTCCAGCACGCGGTCGAGATCTTGGAATACCTCGCACGCCAGTTCGCCGAAGGGTGGCTTCGCGGTCATTGCGCCGCCTCATCGTCGGCCTGCCCGGTCATCTTGCCGATCTCCTTGGCCAGCGCGCGCTCCAGACTGTCGAAATAGCCGTCGAGGCTCCAGGCAATGGTCTGGCTGCCGGCCTTGACTACAATGCCGCAGCCGATCTCCTCGCTCAAACGGTAGTCGATCTCCGCGCCGTCGGATATGGCGTCGTGGATCGCCTTGGTCAGACGGCGCTTGTCGTTGGTGGACATCTCGAAGCGGCTGGTGACGTCAACCCGGTTGCCGGCCGCCCGGGCCGCCTCCTTCGTCTTGCCCCTTATCTCCTTATCGACGTCATGCAGCCTGTCGATAAAGACCGAGACGATCTGGCTCTCCAGCTCCGTGTTAGCCAGCTCGGCCATGGCCTGGCGGTTGAGCCGGTAGAAGCGGTCGCTCGCCTGGCGGCGCAGGTCGCCCAGGAATGTCTCCTTCTGCTCGGCCAGCTGATGCAGCCACTCCTGGCGTTCAGCCTCTACCGCTTCGCGGGCCGTCCGTTCAAGGCTGCGGCGCTCCTTCTCGGCGCTTTCGCGTGCTTCGGCGATCAGGTCTTCGCGCTGGCGCTTCAGCTCTTCCTGCTGATCGCGGTAGCTGCGGGCCTCGCCATCGGCCTTCTCCCTGCTCTCGGCCGCCTCGCGCAGGCGCGCGGCGATGCGCTCTTCTCGGCGCTTCATGGCGCGCGTGATCGGCCCGTAGAGAAAGTGCTGCAGCAGCCAGACCAGGACCAGGAAGTTGGCGATCTGCGCGGCAACTGTGATCCAGTCTATCTGCATGGACTATCCCGCGTTCTGGCTGATGACGCTTTCCCAGAAGGGATTGGCGAAGATCAGGATCATCGACACAACGAAGCAATAGATCGCCGTCGATTCGATCATCGCCAGGCTGACAAAGAGCGTGCGCGTGATGGTGTTGGCCTCGTCCGGTTGTTGGGCGATGGCCCTTAAGGCCTGGGCGGCGGCCCGCGCCTCGCCGAGAGCCGGGCCGACTGAGCCGATGGCGATGGTCAGTCCAGCCGTCAGTATCGACACCGCGGCAACTACTCCCACGTTATCCATTCACTCCTCCTGATTGTGATCCTGCATTGCAACTCCCGGCGCTATCGCCCTCCCCGGAACCATTCCCTGCCCCGCCGCTATGCGGCCCCATGGCCGAGGCGATGTAGACCATGGCCAGGATAGCGAAGATATAGGCCTGGATGAGCCCCGTGAGCAGGCCGAGCAGCTGTATGACGATGGGAAACAAAAACGGCGTGATGCTGAGCAGGATGGCGACGATGACGGTGCCGCTCATGATGTTGCCATAGAGGCGGATCGCCAGCGCCAGGGTGCGCGACAACTCCCCGATCAGGTTGAACGGCAGCATGAAGAACGTGGGCCGCACATACTTGCCGAGGTAGCCGAGCACGCCGCGCTCGGCAACGCCGTAAAGCGGCACGGCGATCAGCACGCAGATGGCTAGCGCCGTGGTGGTCGACAGCGAGCCGGTCGGCGGCTGGAAGCCCGGAATGATGGTAAATGCGTTGGCCGTGGCGATGAACAGGAAGAGCGTGCCAATGAACGGCAGATAGCGGCCAGGATCCTGCTGGCTCACGCCACGGATCTGGTCGCGCAGTCCAATGACCAGGACTTCGAGCAGGTTCTGCCAGGGCGACAGATCCTCCGTGTCTGTGAGACGCAGCGTGAGCAGCCGCGCACCAAGCGCAAGAACGGCCATCACCACCCAGGTGAAGACGATGGTGGCGTTGAGGACAAAGGGCCCCCACTGCCAAAAGATCGTTTGGTCGGGCGTGATCTGCATCGTCTCGCCGCCTCCTAAGGCAAGAGCGCGCGCGCCGTGCGGCGCAGCCGGGGCCAGTTGGTCGCCAGCACTCGGGCGACAACGAAGCCGGCGAGGCAGGCGATCAGCCGCTGCCACTGCCCGTCGCCGACCCAATAGAAGCCGGCCAGCAGCAGCAGGACTCTCAGGGCCGCGGAGAAGGATAGCCAGAGCGCTGGCTGGCGGACCATCGCGACGCGCTGCACCGTGAACCACAAGGCGGCGAGATACAGCGCACCCAACACTACGCCGGCGGCAAGACTGCCCATCATTTCCGTCAGTACCATGCCCGGCCCCTCCTGGCACCGGCCGCCGCGGCCTGCAAAGCGCACTGCCGCGCCCATCTGCGTTCAGTCATTGCGGCTCTCCTTGCGGACCCAGTACCAGGCATTGAGACAGCCCAAGGCGATCCCGATGAATAGAAAAGTAATTGTCCAGGACACTTTATTGTCGAACTGGGCATCCAGCCACAGGCCGAGAGCGATGCCTAGGATGGTTGGCACCGCTACCGACCAGCCAACCAGCCCGAACATGCCGAGGCCGAACCATACCGCCTTGCGGCGCTCGCTCTGGGCCTTCAACTTTCGCTCGGCTTTGCGGCCGATTTCCCGACTGACCTGCCTGTCGTTCTCGTGGAGCGGATTGCTCATTTATGGCTACCCTCCGCTGTCGCCTATTGCAGATCAATGAAGCGGCGCACGATGCCCGCTTCAAGGCGTCCCAGGGCGGTTCGTGCCGAACGCTCGTGTTCATCGAGTTCCATGAACGTCCGCTCAACCACCTCCTGTAGGCGCGGCAGGTCATCGCCTGCCACCGCGTTTCTGGTTGCCACCGTCAGCAGGCGCCCCTGCTTCACCAGGGTGCCGTGGTCGGTGCCGGCAAAGCGCTCGCGATCCTCGCTGTCGACATAGGCGAGCACTCCGGGCACCAGCGCGGTGACGAAGTCGATATGCCGGGGCAGGATGCCGAAAGAGCCGTTCTCCGCCTCGGCGACCACCTTGGTCACCTCCACGTCGAGCAGCACCTCCGTGGGCAGCAGTAGCTTAAGGCGCATCGTGCTCATGCAGTCTCCTCGAGGTCCGCGACACCGCCGATCATATAGAAGGCGCGTTCCGGCCGGTCGGCAAAGTCGTCCGTCAGGATGCGCTCGCAGCCCTCGAGGGCCTCCTCAAGACTCACCAGCGCGCCGGAGCGGCCGGTAAAGGCCTCGGTGGAGAAGAATGGCTGGGTGAGGAAGCGCTCAAGGCGGCGGGCGCGAGCCACTGTCCTGCGGTCCCTTTCGGAAAGCTCCTCCTGGCCCAGCATGGCGATGATGTCCTTCAGCTCCTCGTACTCCGCCAGTGCGTGGCGCACGCGCGCAGCGGTGTCGTAGTGCCGCCGGCCGACGATGGCAGGCGTCAGCATCTTGGAAGAGGACTGCAGCGGGTCTATTGCCGGGTAGAGGCCCTGGCTGGCGCGCTTACGCGATAGCACGATCGAGGCGGAGAGGTGCGCGAAGGTATGGGTCGCCGCCGGATCGGTAAAGTCGTCGGCGGGCACGTAGACGGCCTGAATGGAGGTGATCGACGCCCCGGCGGTGGATGCGATGCGCTCTTCGAGCGCGGCCAGCTCGGTGCCCATGGTCGGCTGGTAGCCGACCCGCGAGGGAATGCGCCCGAGCAGGCCGGATACTTCCGACCCGGCCTGAATGAAGCGGAAGATGTTGTCGATCAGCAGCAGCACGTCCTGCTTGCGGTCGTCACGGAAGTATTCGGCGATGGTCATCGCCGTATGGCCGACTCGAAAGCGCACGCCGGGCGCCTCGTTCATCTGGCCGAAGACCAGGACCGTCCTATCGATGACGCCGGTGTCCTGCATATCGCGGTAGAGCTCCTCGGCTTCCCGGCAGCGCTCGCCGATGCCGCAGAACAGACTCACCCCTTCGTACTTTCCCACCATGTTGTGGATCATCTCGGTGATCAGCACCGTCTTACCGACCCCGGCACCGCCGAACAGCCCGGCCTTGCCGCCGCGCTCAAGCGGGATCAGCAGGTCAATGGCCTTGATGCCGGTCTCGAAAATCTCCGAGCGCACCTGGCGGCGGGCTAGCGGCAAGGGTGCACGGTGGATGGACCGACGCTCCATGTCCTCCAAGGCCGGTCCGCCGTCGATGGGCTCGCCGAACATGTTCACCATGCGTCCGAGCAGAGCGTCGCCGACCGGGGTCTCGATGGGCGCGCCGGTGTCGAAGACCGCCATGCCCAGGGAGAGGTTGTAGTCGGCGTTGAGGGCGAGCCCGCGCACAGTATTCCGACCGATCAGGGAA
>DAIQBR010000019.1:15579-16854 GCA_036781105.1 Kiloniellaceae bacterium | reverse complement strand
TCGATGACCACTTGCCGGCGGCCGCCGCTGCGCAGCATGCGGTTGATCGGCGGCACCCCGCCTGTAAAGCGCACATCGACGATGCCCCCCTGGATGGAGACGATCATGCCCGCGGCTGTCTCACCAGACCTGTCTCTCAATGGGGCATCTCTCACGTGGCCAGTCCCTATCCTTTTCAAATAACAGACGCCGGCAGCACCCGGAAAGGGTGGACGTCAGGCTTCCGCCTCCGCAGCCGCCACCTGCTGCTTGACCTGCAGGAAACTATCCGGGCTCACCGAGATGGAGTCGATTCCCTCGCCGACCAGGAAGCGGGCGAATTCCGGATGGTCACTCGGCGCCTGACCGCAGATGCCGGTGTGCGCACCGCACTTGCGCGCCTTGGCGAGCAGCTCTGCGATGGCGCCGGTCACCGCCGGGTTGCGCTCGTCGAACAGGTCGCTCAGCAAGTCGCTGTCGCGGTCGACGCCAAGCACTAGCTGCGTCAGGTCGTTGGAGCCGATAGAAAAACCATCGAAACGCTTGGCGAAATCCTCGGCCAGGATCACGTTAGCCGGGATCTCCGCCATGACGAAGACCTCAAGGCCGTTCCGGCCGCGCTCCAGCCCGTTCTCGGCCATCACCGCCAGTACTCTGTCCGCCTCCTCCAAGGTGCGGCAGAAGGGAATCATCACTACCACGTTGGTCAGGCCGATGACCTCGCGACAGCGCCTAAGAGCGCGGCACTCCAGGTCGAAACCACGGCGGTAGCCCGCGCTGTAATAGCGGCTGGCCCCCCGCCAGCCCAGCATGGGGTTCTCCTCGTGCGGCTCGAAGGCAGCGCCGCCTATGAGCCTGGCATACTCGTTGGTCTTGAAGTCGCTCATGCGCACAATGACGGGGTTGGGCGTATGGGCCGCGGCGATGCGGGCGATGCCGCGCGCCAGAGTCTCCACGAAGAACTCAGTCTTGTCGGCGAAGCCCGCTGTCAGCGTCTCGATCTCGGACCGCGCGTCGGCGTCCTCGACCCGCTCGAAGTCGACAAGTGCCATGGGATGGACCTTGATCAGGTTGCCGATGATGAACTCCATGCGCGCCAGCCCCACCCCGTCACTCGGCAGGCGCCACCAGCGGAACGCCGCCGCCGGATTGGCGAGATTGATCATCACCTTGGTCTGCGTCGCGGGAATGTTCTCCATGTCGATATCCTCGACCTCGAAGTCCGCCTGCCCGCGATAAACCACGCCCTCGTCGCCCTCGGCGCAGGACACGGTCACTTCCTGGCCGTCCTGCAGC
>DAIQBR010000019.1:0-15569 GCA_036781105.1 Kiloniellaceae bacterium | reverse complement strand
GGCCGGGCGGTGGCGTCGCCGGTACCGACGACGGCCGGCAGGCCCAGTTCGCGGCTGACGATTGCGGCGTGGCTGGTGCGGCCCCCATGGTCGGTGACGATGGCCGCCGCGCGCTTCATGATCGGTACCCAGTCCGGATCGGTGATCTCGGTAACCAGCACCGCACCGGTCTCGAATCGGTCGATCTCCGCGGCACTGCGCAGGCGGCAAACCCGGCCAGTGGCGATAGCATCGCCGATGGCGAGGCCCGTGAGCAGGCGCTCGCCCTTTTCCTTCAGACGGAAGGTCTTGAGGTGGGCTGCCTCGCGGCGCGACTGCACCGTCTCCGGGCGGGCCTGGACGATATAGAGGTCGCCGGTCTCGCCATCCTTGGCCCACTCCATGTCCATCGGTTGGCCATAATGCTGCTCAATGGCCGCCGCCCAGCGCGCCAACTGTAGGACTTCTGCGTCCTCGAGTACATAGGCCGCGCGGTCCGCCGCCGGCGTATCGACCAGTACCGACTGGCCGGCCTTCTCGTCGTCGCCGTAGACCATCTTGCGGGCCTTCGCGCCCAGCGCCTTGTGGATGATGGGGACCAGGTCTCTGTTTTCCAGCAGCGGCTTGAAGACCTGGTACTCGTCCGGGTCGATCATGCCCTGCACTACCGTCTCGCCGAGGCCCCATCCGGCGTTGATCAGGACGCTGTGGGGAAAGCCCGTCTCTGTGTCGATCGAAAACATGACACCTGACCCTGCGAGGTCCGAGCGCACCATGCGCTGGACCCCGACGGAGAGCGCCACCTCCATGTGATCGAAACCATGGTTGCGGCGATAAACTATGGCCCGGTCGGTGAACAGGGAGGCGAAGCAGCGCTTGCATGCCGCCAGCACGGCTTCTTCGCCGCGCACGTTGAGAAAAGTTTCCAACTGCCCGGCGAAGCTCGCCTCCGGCAGATCCTCGGCGGTAGCGCTGGAGCGTACCGCGACATCCGGGGTCCGCCCGAGCTCGCGGCCGATCTCGGCATAGGCCTGCCCAATCGCCTCTTCCAACGCGCGCGGAAAGCTGCCGGCGAGGATCAATTCGCGCACTTCCTGCCCGATCTCCGCCAGGTTGCCGAGATCGTCCTGCAGCTTGGCCAGCGTACCGCGAATCTTCTCCTCCAGCGCGTTCTCGGCGATGAATGCCCAATAGGCCGCCGCGGTGGTGGCAAAGCCTGCCGGCACGCGGATGCCACCAGCCTCCAGCTGGCTGATCATCTCACCCAGGGAGGCGTTCTTGCCGCCGACCTTGCCGACGTCCCCGCGGCGGATTTCGGACAGCCAGAGAACCTGTGGGTCAGCAGTCATGCGTGACCCTCCTCCGCAGCCGGCACCGCCGTTGCGGACTCCGGGCGCTGCAGCGTTGCGCGCGCACGCTCCTTGGCGTCGCGGTCGCGCGGCCTGTGGTGCACCAGGCGGAATACGAAGGACTGGCCGGGGCTGATCTCGCGCACCTGGCCGCGGTAGGCGATGGTGATCGGGTAGGCGGTGAACAGACGGCTGGCAACACGCAGGCACTCGTGGTCGACCTCGATGTCGAGGGTTTGGCCGCGATAGCGCACGGTTGTCTTGAGGCATGCGAGTTCCTGCGGCAGCTGCGGATTGAACGTCAGCACGTTGGCGCGTGGTTCGATGCCCAGATAGCAGCGCTGGATGAGGTCGACGGTTCCGGCCATGGCACCGAGGTGTATCCCTTCGGCCGTAGTGCCTCCCTGCAGGTCGGCAAAGTCGCTGTCGAGTGCCTGGCACAGCAGCTGCCAGGAGCGCTCCCGGTCGGCCCGCGCCATGACCCAGGCATGCACGATCCAGCTGAGCGTCGAGCCGTGGGAGGTGCGCCGGCTATAGTAGTCGATGGTACGGAAGATCATGTCCGGCGTGAAGCGGTAACCCAGCCGCGTGAAGATCTCCGTCAGTTCCTCGGTAGAGAACAGGAAGAACAGCATCAAGACATCGGCCTGCTTGGAGATCTTGAAGTCGTTGGGATTGTGCCCTTCCTGATCGAGGATGCGGTCGAGGCGCTCGATGTCGCCGTACTTCTCGCGGTAGCACTCCCAGTCGAACTCCTGCAGGTCCTCGTAGCCGTCGAACTGGCTGATTACGTCGTCACCGTAGAAGGGGATGACCAGGTTGCGACTGATATCCTCCCAGTCGCCGAGTTCGGCTTCGCTGATCTGCAGGCTCTCGCAGAGCTCCTCGCGCCGGCTGTCCGGCAGCAGATCGAGGACGTCGAGGGTTCGTGTCATTAGCCAAGATACCATGACGTTGGTATAGGCGTTGTTGTCCAGGCCACCTTCCTCGCCCGGATCTTTGCCGGGATAGGCGGTGTGGAACTCGTCGGGCCCCATGATGCCACAGATCGCGTAGCGGCCGGTTTCTTCGTCGTACCTGGCGAGGCTGGCCCAGAACCGGGCGATCTCCAGCATCAGCTCGGCACCGAAAGTGTAGAGGAACTCGCGATCCTCAGTGACCTCGTAGTATTGCCAGATGTTGAAGGCGATGGCCGCGTTGATGTGGCGCTGACGCTGCGAGGTGTCGGCGATCCAGCGCCCCGACAGCGGGTTAAGGTGCAGCCGCTGGCTCTCCTCGCGTCCGTCACTGCCACTTTGCCAGGGAAACATGGCGCCGCGGTAGCCGGCCGCCTGCGCGGCCCGGCGCGCCTCCAGGATCCGCCGGTGGCGGTAGCGCAGCAGGGCGCGGGTCAGCACGGGAGCACGTAGATTGAGAAAGGGGAAGATGAACAGTTCGTCCCACATGATGTGACCACGATAAGCCTCGCCGTGCCAGCCGCGCGGCGGCACCCCGACGTCCAGGTCGATGGAATGCGCGGAGACCGTCTGCAGCAAATGAAAGATGTGCAGGTTGAGCTTCATCTGCACTTGCGAGTCCGCTTCGGTTTCGATCTCGATGCCGCAGTGCTGCCAGAGTTGCGACCAGGCTCTCCAGTGCTCCTGCAGCAGGCTTTCGAAGCGGCCGGCATGTTCGAGGAGCTTGAGGGCGGCCAGTCCCGGCTCGGAGATCGCCATGTCGCGGGAGGTGTAGATCGCAACGACCTTCTCGACCGCCGTCGTCTCGCCTTGCGCGGCCTCGAACGTCATATCCTGGGCGACGGAATCCGGCAGGCGTTCCAAGGAGCAACCAGCCTCCAGGATCGCGCCGTCGCGATAGAGTTGCGTCCGGGCCGCCTCGACGATTTCGCGTCGGCTCTGCACCGTGCGGCAGCGCAGCAGGATGACATCGTCTTCGACCTGTGCGCTCTCCAGCGGTTCGAGGTGCCGGCTGCTGAGCTCGCGATAACGGGGCACGCCGGCGTTGACAACGCTGCCGTCGAGCGCCGAGCGCACCGTGACACGCCCTGACCAGTCCTCCGGTGTCAGGCGCACTTCTATGGCCGCCAGGTGTGGATCCGCCATGGAGACCAGGCGCCGCTCCTGCCACCGCGTGGTGCGTCCCTGCGGATCCTGAATGCGAAGGTCACGGTAGAGCACGCCTTCGCGGAGTGCGAGCTCGACCCGGTAGTCAGAATAGGTCACCTCCTCCGGCCGCAGCCAGGGGCCGTCGTCGATGGCGAAGACCAGCGGCAGCCAGTTGGGGATATTGACGAGGTCCTCGTTCTCGACCTCGTGCCCGGCCACCTCCGTGGTGAGGCGGTTGTAGCCGCCAGCAAGATAGGTACCGGGATAGTGGATGCCGTCAGCAAAGGCGTGGGCCGCGGCGCCGCGGGTGGCGACATAGCCATTGCCCAGGGTGCAGAGAGTTTCGCGCAGCCCCTCCAGCTTGGGGTCATAGCCTTCGTAGCGCAGGATCCAACCGTTCATGGCGCCCTTCCCCGGCACATCGCGGCGAGGGCTTCAAGGAAGCGGCGGACCTCTCGGGTATCCCTGAGGCGGTAATCGGCGGCGCCGACCGCCTCGGCCTCCTCCGACACCAGGAGGGAAATCCCTTTGCCGCGCAGCGCCTTGAAAGCGTCGTGGTCGGTGACGTCATCGCCGATGTAGAAGGGCATAATCTCGTCGCCTTCCAGGCCGAGGACGTCGAGCAGCCACAGCACGGCCCGCCCCTTGTCCCAGTCGATGTCGGGGCGCAACTCGAAGATCTTCTTGCCGCCGGTCTTGCGCAGCCCGCGGTGCTGCTCCAGCACGGCATTTACCGCGACTTCGACGTCGTCCACCTTTTCCGGCGGTACAAGTCGGAAGTGGACCGCCAGCGCGTAGGTCTTGTCCTCCAGCAGGATGCCCTCTACCTGGTCGAGTCGCTGGCGAAGCGCTTCCGCCGCGGCCTTGATCTCAGGCACATAGCTGCGCCCTTCTTCATGCTGGATGTTGGTGCCAGGCGGGCCGGAGATGTCGAAGCCGTGGCAGCCAGCATAGATGATGCCTTCGAGAGAGACGAGGTGTTCAACGTCGCGGCGGTCCCTGCCACTGATAATGATGACAGGGCAACAATCGACCAGTGTCTGCAGAGTTTCGCGCATATCACCCGACAAGATCGCGAGCTCCGGCCGCTCTACGATCGGCGTAAGGGTTCCGTCATAGTCCAGAAACACCGCGAGGCGCCGATTGCCGATTCGCTGCCTGATGTGAGCAAGCTTGTCGAGTGCGGAAGGCGGCGCAGCAGGAGCCTCTTCCACCCCTCCATCGAAATGCAGCTCGCTCAGGTCTGACACCACGATGTCTGCGCCACTGCTACGCAGCAGTTCCGGACGCCCGCTTCGGTCAACCCCGATGACGAGGCCGAAATGTCCCGCTCTACCAGCCTCAACGCCTGATGTCGCGTCCTCTATAACGGCGGCATTTTCCGGGCGGACGCCGAGCCTACGGGCGGCTTCCAGAAATACGTCTGGAGCAGGTTTACCCTCGAGCATCCACTCCGCTGCGACCCTTCCATCGACCTCCGCGTCGAACAGCTCTGCGATGCCGGCCGCTTGCAAAACCTCGTGGCAGTTCTGGCTTGAAGTCACAACGGCAACCTTCAGCCCATGGGCCTTGGCTTCTTCAATGAAATCGATGGAGGTCTCATATGTCTGAACACCATCCTGCCGTATAGCTTCCAGGTAGCGCTGGTTTTTCTTATTTCCCAGCCCGCATATCGTCTCCGTTTCCGGCGAATCGTCCTCCCGGCCGCGCGGCAAGAAGATATGTCGCGACTGCAGAAAGTCGGCGACGCCATCGTATCGCGGTTTGCCGTCGACGTAGCGCTTATAGTCATGACCCAGATCGAATGGCTCAAATTGGCTGCCAAAACCTGCGGCACGCTCCTCAAGGTAATCATCGAATGTGGACTTCCACGCCTCTGCATGGATCCTCGCTGTCTCGGTGACGACTCCATCCAGGTCCACGAGCACGGCTTCGATCGCTGCAAGGCCGATCGGCAATCGACCTGCATCCGAGTGCGCCTCCAATCCATTGGCCGCCATCCGCCATTCTCCTGTAGGATCACTCTGTTAATTGGCTTCTGCCAGCTAGGCCGCGGTGCCGCGCTTCTAGGTCGATACCGATGCGACGCGTCTTCCCTATCAAACCGTTTCCGCTTTCGAAAAAAAGCTGCCAGCACTACCGCCAAACCAGGCCCCAAGCCGCCTCCGTCGGCGAAAGCCGCAAGAAACACGTCAAAGTATGTGAGGTAGCCGAACGGCCGGCATTGAGCCTGATCAATCCGAGTTAGGCTTGCACAGAGCACCAAAACGCCGTGAAAGACTGCAAGCCCCTCACCGACTGCCCCGCAAGCAAAGTGCTTCAATAGAGCGGTTGGCCGTCTCAGGATCTGGTGAAATAGCTTCTCTAGGAATTATGTCTGGACGCGGGCTCGATGTTTGTCAGAACAGCTTGCGCGCCATTGTATTGCCGCGAACGTGCGATGTTCTTGATTCCAGTCAACACGATCAGCAGATGAGGGAGCCATTTTTAGGTAACGTGGTACCCGAATCACCGAGGATTGGTTCGACGGGTGCCGGCCAGACATCGGATCATGGGTTCACACAAGAACAGACCCAAGGCATTGCCATGGCCGGGCCCCTAACGAGCTGCAGCCTCCGATGACCATTTTGGGTCACGAAGCGAAGTCGGTAGCCGCTGTGGGCATGTCGGCCTCCAAAGTTCGACCTGACATTGCCAGCCCGACGGCGGAGCGTGCTGCAGCCTTCGACCGAGGGACTCTGCAGCTTGCCGCCTCAACCGGATTGTGGCTCATTTCTGTCCACGCGCTTCATAAGCAACTGACTTTGTTTGGAAAAGCTGGCGACTTGGAATCCAGGTCTCCCAGCCGGTCCCCCAGAGAACGTCTGAAATTCGCAGCCGGGCCCGGCTCAGCCGCGCACCAGGGTGACGCCGCGGCGGGCGAGATCGACGGCGACGTGGTCGCCGGCCTTGGCGGGCCGGTCGATGTCGGGATCGATGGCGAAGAGCTCGCCCAGCGGCGTCGCCAGGGTGTATTCCATGTGGCTGCCGAGATAGGTCGCCTTCACGACATCGGCCTCCAGGGTCCCGCCCACGCCGTTGCGGGCGATGCGGATCGCCTCCGGGCGGATCGCCACCTTGACCTTGCCCGGCTGCAGGCCCCGCGCCGGCAAGAGGCGCTCCATGGAACCGATGCGCACCTGCGCTTCGCCGCCCTGCAGCCCCGCGATCTCCGCCTCCACGAGGTTGGCGTCGCCGATGAAGTCGGCGACGAAGTTGTCGGCCGGCGCCTCGTAGAGGTCGCGGGGGCTGCCCTCCTGGGCGATCTCGGCGTTGCGCATGACGATGATGCGGTCGGAGACGGCCAGCGCCTCCTCTTGGTCGTGGGTCACGTAGACCGAGGTAAGGCCCAGCTTCTGCTGCAGTTCGCGGATGTCTTCGCGCACCCGCCGGCGCAACTTGGCATCCAGATTGGAAAGCGGCTCGTCGAACAGCAGCACGGCAGGCTCCAGCACCAGGGCGCGGGCGACGGCGACGCGCTGCTGCTGGCCGCCCGAAAGCTCGCTGGGCAGGCGCTTGCCGTAGCCGGCGAGGCCGACCAGACGCAGGCCCTCCTCCGCGCGCTCGCGCACCTCGTTCTTGGCGAAGCCGCTCATGGTGAGGCCGTAAGCGACGTTCTCCGCCACCGTCATGTGCGGGAAGAGCGCATAGGACTGGAACACCATGGAGACGTCGCGGTCGGTCGCCGGCAACTGTGTCACGTCCTGGTCACCGATGAGAATGCGTCCGCCGCTCGCCATTTCCAGCCCGGCGATCATGCGCAGCGTCGTCGTCTTGCCGCAGCCCGAGGGACCCAGCAGGGTCACCAGCGTGCCCGCCTCGATGGCGAAGGACACGGCGTTGACCGCGGTCACCGCCCCGAAGGACTTGGTCACCTCTTCGAAGACCACGCGGGCCGCCTTGGAACGGATCGTCACGTTACCACTCCTCCCGCCGCTGCGGGTTTGCGCGCCTCGGCGCGCTTGCGCCCCAGGCGCCGTTCGCCGACCACAAGCTGGACCACCGCGATGGCCGCCAGCATGACCAGGATCAGCACCGAAGAATAGGCGATGGCGAGGCCGTAGTCGCCGTTCTCGACGCGCCCGATGATATACGAGGTCGCCATGTCGTAGTTGGCGCTGACCAGAAAGATGACCGCGCTGATCGCCGTGATGGCGCGCACGAAGCTGAACACCAGCGCCGCGATGATCGCCGGGCGCAGCAGCGGCAGGATGACCCGGCGCACCGTGGCGAAGGTGTTGGCGCCCAGCGTGAGGGAGGCCTCGTCGAGGCTCTGGTCGAGCTGGCTCATGGCGGCAACGCCGGCGCGCACGCCGACCGGCATGTTGCGGAAGACGAAGCAGAGCACCAGGATCACGCCGGTGCCGGTCAGCTCGATGGGCGGCACGTTGAAGGCCAGGATATAGCTGATGCCGATCACCGTACCGGGAATGGCGAAGCTCAGCATGGTGCCGAACTCGAAGGCCTCGCGCCCGGCGAAGCGCTGGCGCACCAGCAGGTAGGCGGTGAGCAGGCCGACGGCGGCGGTCAGCGGCGCGGCGATGGTGGCGATGGACAGCGTCGTCCAGAAGGAATTCCAGGCCGCCCCGGTCCACACCAGGCCGAATTCGCCGGTGGTCACCCCGAAAGCGCCGATGTAGTGCTCCAGGGTGAAGCTGTGGTCGCGGCCCCAGGTCTGGACGAAACCACCGAACATGATCATGACATAGATGACCGCGGTGAGACCGGCCCAGGGCAGCGCCAGGCCGTAGGCGCCGAACCTCACCGCCTTGGGCAGCGGCGCGAAGATACCGGAATCGCCCTTGCCGGTCACCGTGGTGTATGACTTGCGGCCGACCCAGCGACGTTGCGCATAGAAAGCGCCGAGCGTGAAGGTCAGCAGAATCATCGCCAGCATGGCGGCGCGCCCCTGGTCGTACTGCGAGCCGACGATGGCGAAGAAGATCTCCGTCGACAGCACGCCGAAGCGGCCGCCGAGCACCAGCGGATTGCCGAAGTCGGCGAGACTTTCGATGAAGCCGAGCAGGAAGGCGTTGGCGATGCCCGGGCGCATAAGCGGCAGCGAAACCGTGGTGAAGGCCTTCCAGGCATCGGCCCTGAGGGTGAGCGCGGCCTCCTCCATCGAGGGACTGACGCCCTCGACGACGCCGATCATCACCAGGAAGGAGATCGGCGCGAAAGCGAGCGTCTGGGCAAACCACACCCCGGGCAGGCCGTAGACCCAGCGCGAGGCGGGAATGCCGAGCGCCATGTCGAGGAACTGGGTCACCGCGCCGGAGCGCCCGAACAGCAGGATGACGGCAAGGCCGATGACGAAGGGCGGCGTGATGATCGGCAGCACCGTGAGCACGCGCAGCGAGCGCTTCAGGCGAAAGTCGGTGCGCGTGGCAATGAGCGCGAAGGCGAGGCCCAGCACCGTTGTCGAGACGCCGGTGAGGATCGCCAGCAGCAGCGAGTTCCAGGCGACACCGCAGGAATAGGCGCCGACCAGGCAGTCGAGGCCCCAGATTTTGCGATCGATGAAGCGCAGCATAAAGGCGGCCGGCGCGAAGGCCCCGTCGCCGTCGCGCACCGCCGAGGTGAGGATGTTCAAGACCGGGAAGAACACGAAGACCGCGACCAGCGCAATGATGCCGCCGATCGAGCTGACGACGAAGACATCACCCTTCACGGCGCCGCGCGCCGCGAGGCCCTGGGTGAAGCACATGAGAAGCGCCGCCGCGACCAGCAGGGCGCCATAGCCGAGGCCGAACTGCTGGGTCTCAAGAGGCCCGAAGAGAAACTCCAGGAACCCGAACTGCCAGCCGCCGAGGCCGATGGCGAAAGCCTGCAGCAGCAGGTAGGCAAGACCGCCGCCGCCCGCCAGCAACAGAATGCGGGCGAAGAGCGGATCGTTCTTGGGCCGCGTCACCGCCGCAAGCGGCGCCGCGAGGAAAAGCGCGAGGGGGGCAAGCCAGGGCTTGCCCCCCAGGAAGACCTGCAGCAGGCCGGGGGCCGAGTAGCTGTCGAGGGGATACCCCTCGAAAACCCACTCGAAGTTCCAGAAGCCGTACTCGATGCCGTACCAGGGAAGGATCATAAAGCCGATCCAGCCCACGGCCAGCCACAGGGCCAGGGTCCTGTTCACCATGCCGGCCTCGAAAGTCTCCGGACTGCTGTGCCTCGCCTTGCGCTTACTGCGGCAGCGAGCCGACGTCGTCGTCCCACTTCTTCAGCAGGCGCGTGCGCTCGTCGGACGAACCGTACTTCGTGAAGTCGTAGTCGATGAGCTTGATCTCGTCGAGGTTCGGCGCACCCGGCGGCGGCGAGGCCTTGGCGTTCGACGGCACCTGGTAGGCCTTGGCCTGCTCGGCCAGCATCTGCACATCGGCCTTCAGCGCGAAGTCGTAGAACTTCTTCGCGCTTTCCATATTGCGCGCGCCCTTGATGATCGACATCGAGCCGATCTCGTAGCCGGTTCCCTCGCAGGGCGCGACGATCTTGATCGGGAAGCCTTCGACGACCTGGGTCACCATGTCGTGCATGAAGGTAATGGCGAGGGTGGTCTCGCCGCGCGCCGCCGCCTTGATCGGCGCCGACCCCGACTTGGTGTACTGGTTGATGTTCTTGTGCAGGCCCTTCAGCCACTCGAAAGCCTTATCCTCACCGAAAATCTGCACGATGGTCGCCAGCGTCGTATAGGCGGTGCCCGAGGAATTCGGGTTGGCGATCTGGATCTCCCCCTTGTAGACGGGATCCGTCAGGTCGGCCCAGCACTTCGGTGCCGGCAGGCCCTTTTCCTTCAGCAGCTCTTCATTGTAGCCGATGCCCAGCGCGCCGGCGTAGATGCCGACGGTCTTGAAGCCGGCGGCCTTGGCCTGGCCCTGCGACCAGGGCAGCAGGTCGTTCAGCATAGGCGACTGGTACTCCGCCGTGAGGCCCTCTTCGGCCGCCTGCAGGTGCGGGTCGCCGGTGCCGCCCCACCACACATCACCGCGCGGGTTCGAGGCTTCGGCCTTGATCTGGGCGAAGGTCTCGCCCGACGACTTGCGGGTCATCGCGACGTCGATGCCGGTTTCCTTGGTGAAGGCCTCGACCATCAGCTGGCACCACTCGATCTGCGGGCTGCAGTAGAGGGTCAGCCGGTCGGCGGCCTGCGCCGCAGTGCCCGCGCCGAGGGTTATGGCGAATGCCAAGCCGGCGAAGGCGGTCCTGTGCCATGCAGGTATCATCTCGTTCCTCCCTTGTGGCGCTGCTTGGTCGGTCCGCATGACGGCCCGCCGCAGCTCTTCGTTCAGGTTCACTCCGCGGCCGCCGGAAACCTCTCCGCCAACTCGCCAGAGCCCATGAAATGAAAATATCATAGAATTACGATAATCGAACAGGTATTTCATTCTTTCAAGAAAATGGAATATCCAGGCCATGGGCGGCGCGCCCCGGCCGGGGCAGGCAGCGCGGGAGGCGCGGAGAAGCGGTGGAAAACAAGGTTTTCATGGTGACCGGCGGCACCCAGGGCGTCGGCGCCGCCATCGCCCGGCGCCTGGCGCGGGCCGGCGCCGCCGGCGTACTGATCGTCGGCCGCGACGCGGCGCGGGGCGAAGCGGTGCGGGCCGAGATCGAGGCACTGGGCTGTGCAGCCGAGCTGGCCCTGGCGGAACTGGAAGACGTGACGGACTGCCGCGCTGCGGTGGACAGCTGCGCCAGCCGCTTCGGGCGCCTGGACGGCCTGGTGAACGCCGCCGGCATCACCGACCGCGGCGGCATCGACGACACCACGCCGGAGCTGTGGGACCGGCTCTTCGCCGTCAACGTGCGCGCGCCCTTCTTCCTGAGCCAGGAAGCGGTGAAGCTGATGCGGCGCAATCCCATCGACGGCACCCGCCAGGCCGGCACCATCGTGAACATCATCACCATGTCGAGCCACGGCGGGCAGCCCAAGCTGACGGCCTACTCCGCCTCCAAGGGTGCGCTGGCCACCCTGACCCGCAACCTGGGCCACGCGCTGCGCCGCGATCGCATCCGCGTGAACGGCCTCAACATCGGCTGGACCGAGACCCCCAACGAGCACAGGGTGCAGCTTGCCGAGGGCCAGCCGGCGGACTGGCTGGAGAAGGCCGAGGCGGCGCAGCCCTTCGGCCGCCTCATCAAGCCGGAGGACGTCGCCGAGGCGACGCTCTTCCTGCTCGGCCCGGGCTCCGGGATCATGACCGGCTCGGTGATCGACTACGACCAGATGGTGATCGGCGCCTACGACTGAGCGCCGCCACGGTAATCGCAAGGATGAAGACAGCATGACCGTACTCGCGCAGTTCGGCGCCGGACGCATCGGGCAGATCCACGCCCGCAACGTCGCCAGCCAGGGCGGCCGCCTGAAATACATCGTGGACGTGAACGCCGGCGCAGCCGAGACGCTGGCCGCCGCGGTCGGTGCGAAAGCTGCCGGGCAAGACGCCGTCTTCGCCGATGCCGAGGTGGCGGGCGTCATCATCGGCTCCTCCACCGACACCCACGCCGACCTCATCGAGCTGGCCGCGCGCGCCGGCAAGGCGATCTTCTGCGAGAAGCCCATCGACCTGGACCTGGCGCGCACCAGGGCCTGCCTGCAGGTGGTGGAAGAAAGCGGCGTGCCGCTGTTCATCGGCTTCAACCGGCGCTTCGATCCTTCCTTCGCCGGGCTCAAGCATTCACTCGACACAGGCAAGATCGGCAAGCTGGAGAACCTCACCATCACCAGCCGCGACCCGGCACCGCCACCGGCCGACTACGTCGCGCGCTCGGGCGGGCTGTTCCGCGACATGATGATCCACGACTTCGACATGGCGCGCTGGCTGCTGGGGGCCGAAGCGGTGCGGCTCTATGCGCGCGGCAGCGTGCTGGTCGACCCCGCCATCGGCAAGGCCGGCGACGTCGACAGCGCCGTGGTGGTGCTGGAGACTGCCGGGGGCGTGCTGTGCCAGATCATCAACTCGCGGCGCGCCGCCTACGGCTACGACCAGCGCATCGAGGCCTTCGGCGAGAAAGGTCTGCTGCTGGCCGGCAACCGCGACGCCCGCACGCTGGAAACCTGGAGCGATGCCGGCGTCACCGGCGAAAAGCCGCTCTACTTCTTCCTGGAGCGCTACGCCGAGGCCTACCGCGCCGAGATGGCGCACTTCCTGGCCTGCCTGGCCGGCAAGGAGCAGCCGAAGGTCGCCGCCGCCGACGGCCTGCGCGCGCTGGAACTGGCGGAAGCGGCGAACGAGTCGCTGAGGACGGGCCAGGCGGTGGCTCTTTAGGGCCGGTGCGGCTGCGGCACCGTGGCCTTCATCAGTTCCTGCACCTTTTCCGCGACGCCCGGCGCGGCGGCGGCGCAGACGTTGCCGCGGGTCAGGCCGTCGTCGGCCAGGAAATCGCAGGTCCAGCCGCCCGCCTCGCGCACCAGCAGCAGGGCGGCGAGGCAGTCCCAGGAATTGATATGCGGCTCGTAGTAGCCGACCAGGCGCCCGACCGCGACGTAGGCGGTCATCAGCGCGCCCGATCCGTTGCGCAGGAACATGCCGCCTTCCTTCAGCAGCGCGTCGATGAAAGGCACGATGTCCTGCGGCGGCGAGCGGTGCGAGAAGCCGGTGCCGAAGAGACCGTCTTTCAGGTTGGCCGCCGCCGGTACCGGCTGGCGCTGGCCATTCAGAAATGTGCCGTTGCCACGCAGCGCGGCGTAGAGTTCGTCGACATTGGGGTCGTGGATCACGCCGATTTCTATTTCGCCGTCCACCACCAGGGCGATGGAAACGCACCAGGTCGGCATGCCGCCGAGAAAGCAGGAGGTGCCGTCGATGGGATCGACGACCCAGACCGCCTGGCCCGGCGCGCCGCCTTCACTGGCGCCGGTTTCCTCGCCGAGGAAGCCATCTTCCGGAAAGCGCGCCTCCAGGCGCGCGCGGATCAGCTCCTCGACCTTCTTGTCGGCGATGGAGACGACGTCCTGCAGGCCCTTGCTCTCGATGGCGAGCTCGTTGCGGCGTTTGTAGTAGTCGTAGGCGAGCTGCCCGGCCTCGCGCGCGAGATCCTGGGCGAAGGCATAGCGGTCCTGCAGCGACTGTCGGTCCATAGAGGTCAGCGACTCCCGGAGGGTTTCACGATCCACTCGTGCGCCGGATCGTTCCTGAAACACCACTGCCGCTTCGGCCCGGCCATGACGTTCAGGTAGTAAAGGTCGTAGCCGTGCGGCGCGCCGACGGGGTGGTAGCCGCGCGGCACCATCACGCAGTCGCCGTCCTCCACCGCCATGGTCTGGTCGATGGCGCGGTCGTCGGTGTAGACGCGCTGGAAGGCGAAGCCCTGCTTCGGATTGAGGCGGTGGTAGTAGGTTTCCTCCAGGAAGGACTCCTCGGGCAAGGCATCGCGGTCGTGCTTGTGCGGCGGGTAGGAGGACCAGTTGCCGCCCGGCGTGATCACCTCCACCACCAGCAGGCTGTCGGCGGGCTCGGTCTCCGGCAGGATGTTGGAGACCAGGCGCCGGTTGGTGCCCTGCCCGCGCTCCTCGAAGCTCACTTTGTCGTCGGCGATGAGGCGCGGCGCCCGCTTGCCGGGCTGCCCCGGCGCGCTGCACAGTGCCACCTCGGCCTCCCCCTCGCCTGCCGCCAGGGTGAAGGCCAGGTCCGCGGGCACGTAGACCGCCTGCGGCTTGCCGTCGAAGGGAGAGACGCGGCCGCCGACCTTCGCAAACTTCTCATCGCCCGCAGTGACGTCGACGCGGCCGGAGAGCGGCACGATGCAGGCCTCGCGCGCTTTCAGGTGGCGGCTGATCTTCTCGCCCGCCTGCAGCCGGAACACCTCGAAGCCGACGTGCTGCCAGCCGGCGCTTTCCGGCGTTACCGAAAGCACACAGCCCTCCGCGTCGCGCGCGTGCGGTTTCACCAGAAGATCCGTCATCGTCAAATTCCTCACAGAAGACCGGCGGCCTGCGCGTAGCCGCTCAGGTTGTCGTAGCCGAGCCGGGCATAGGCGGCCGGCGGCGCCTTTTCGGGATCCTGCTCCGCCTCGACCACCAGCCAACCGGCATAGCGCGGCAACTCGGCCAGCACCGCCGGGAAGTCGACGTCGCCGTCGCCCGGCACGGTGAAGACGCCGGCGACCACCGCGTCGAGGAAGCTCCAGTCCTCCTGCCGGGCGCAGTGCATCACCGCCGTGCGCACGTCCTTGCAGTGCACGTGGCCGATGCGCTGGCGGTAATCACGCGCCAGCTTCACGGGATCGGCGCCGGCAAAGGTGGCGTGGCCGGTGTCGAGCAGCAGCTTCACCGCCGGGCCGCTGGCCGCCATGAGGGCGGCGATGTCCTCGGCCGTCTCCACGACCGTGCCCATGTGGTGGTGATAGACGAGATCGAGGCCGCGCGCGGCGACCGCCTCGGCCACCTCGGTCATGCGCGCGCCGAGGCGCGGCCAGTCGTCGGCGGCGAGACGCGGGCGCGAGGAGATCGGCCGGCTGCGGTCGCCGTGCACCGCGCCCGTCGTTTCGGCGAAGACCAGTACCTTTGCGCCGAGCGACTCAAGAAGCGCGAGGTGCGGCTCCAGCGCCGCCAGCTCTGTCTCGGCATTGCGCGCCAGCAGGTTCGACGAGTACCAACCCGAGACAAGGTCGAGGCCGTGGGCCGAAAGTACCTGGCGCAGGGCCGCCGCTTCGCGGGGGAACTTGTGTCCCAGCTCCATGCCCGCGAAGCCCGCCGCGCGCGCCTCGGAGAGGCAGGTCTCCAGCGGAATGTGGGCGCCCAGCTCGCGCAGGTCGTCGTTCGACCAGCCGATGGGATTGGCACCGAGTCTCACCGCCATGTCCGCTTCCTCAATCGGCCGGGCGCTGCTTGCCGCGCGCTTTCTCATAGTCCTGGCGCGCCTGCTTTACCTCGGCGCGTTCGGAGGTTTCCGGTACCGCCACGTCCCACCAGTGCCCGCCGGCCTGGGTGGCGGCGACGGGATCGGTTTCGATGACGATGACGCTGGTGCGCGCCGCGCCACGCGCGCGCTGCATGGCCGCCTCCAGGTCGGCGAGGCTCGCGACCTGCACCGCCTCGGCGCCGAGCGAGGCCGCGTGCGCCGCGAAATCGACCTGCGGCAGCTCCTGGTGCGTGCTCTCGGCCAGCAGG
>DAIQBR010000018.1:11042-21639 GCA_036781105.1 Kiloniellaceae bacterium | reverse complement strand
CCCCACCGAGGGTGTCTGGCCGCCGCGGGCGAACCAGGCGATGCCGAGCACGACGGTAAGGCCCGACACCAGGATGTTGATCGCCACACCACTGACCACCTGGTCGCCGCGGTGGGTGATGCAGGCGAAGCCGTGCAGCACTGCCAGCACGACGGAAACCGCGATACCGGCGCCCAGCGCCAGCCAGGCCGAGCCGGTCACCGCCGCCGTGCTGGCCGCGGCGAAGGCGGCCGCCAGCATCTTGCCTTCCAGGCTGATGTCGATGATGCCGGAGCGTTCGGAGAAGAGGCCCGCCATGGCGCAGAACACCAGCGGCGTGGCCACGCGCAGGGTGGCATCGAAGGAGAGCAGCAGGTTGAGCAGGAAGTCGGCCACCGGCTAGCCCTCCTGTCCCAGCGGAGGCCGGACCGCACCGGCGATCCTCAGATAGGCGCGCTCGACCGGGCCTTTCATCATGTAAGCCAGCGCGCCGGAGAAGAGGATGACCAGCCCCTGGATGGTCACCACCATCTCGCGGGTGACCTTGGGCTCCTCGAAAGCGAGTTCGGCGCCACCCTGATAGAGCATGCCGAACAGCAGACTCGCCAGCACGATGCCGACGGGGTGGTTGCGCCCCATCAGCGCCACGGCGATGCCGGTGAAGCCGTAGCCGGCGGTGAAGTTCAACAACAGGCGGTGGTGCACGCCCATCACCTCGTTGATGCCGACGAAGCCCGCCAGCGCGCCGGAAAGGCACATGGCCAGCAGGGTCACCTTGCGCGGATCAATGCCGGCGTAGACCGCCGCCGTCTCGTTGGCGCCGACGGTGCGGATCTCGTAGCCCCAACGGGTATGCCAGATGAAACCCCAGACCAGGAAACAGCAGGCTACGGCCCAGACCATCGAGAGGTTGAGCGGCGACGGCGTCACCGCGACGCCGACCCAGGCGAGCATCTCGTGCATGAAGGGCAGGTGTCCGTTGGGCGCGAACTCGCGGCTCTCCGGCGACATCGAGCCGGGCTCGATGAGCACGTTCACCATCAGGTAGACCATCAGCGCCGCGGCGATGAAGTTGAACATGATGGTGGTGATGACGATGTGGCTGCCGCGGTAGGCCTGGAGGTAGGCGGGAATCGCCGCCCAGGCGGCGCCGAAGGCGGCGGCCAGCAGGATCGAGAGCGGCAGGATGACGATGAACGGCAGGTAGGGATCCAGCGCCAGGATACCCAGCCCGACACCCAGGCCGCCGATGTAGGCCTGCCCCTCGCCGCCGATGTTGAAGAGGCCGGCGTGGAAGGCGACCGCCACCGCAAGCCCGGTGAAAACGAAGTTGGTGGTGTAGTAGAGCGTATAGCCGATGGCGACGTCGTAGCCGAAGGCACCGTAGAGGATGATCTCCACCGCCAGCAGGGGATCGACGTCGATGAACCAGAGGATGACGCCGGAAACCAGGAAGGCGAGCGCGATGTTCACCAGCGGGATGAGGGCGACGTCGACCCAGCGCGGAATCCTGGCGGCCGGCGCGCTCATTCCGGATCCACCGTGATCGCACCGGGCAGGCCCGGGCTCTTGGTGCGCGCCTCCTCCTCGGTGGCGGCGTTGGCCATCATGAGGCCGAGCAAGCGCTCGTTAGCCTCTGCGGCCGGCACCTCGCCGACGATGCGGCCCTCGAACATCACCAGGATGCGGTCGGCCAGCGACATGATCTCATCGAGCTCGACGGAGACCAGCAGAACCGCGCTGCCGCCGTCGCGCATGGCCACGAGGTTGCGGTGGATGAACTCGATGGCGCCGATGTCGACGCCGCGGGTCGGCTGGCCGACCAGCAGCAGGCGCGGCTCGCGCGACAGTTCGCGGGCCAGCACGATCTTCTGCTGATTGCCGCCCGAGAAATTCGCCGTCTTCAGCGACGGCGACTGCGGACGCACGTCGAAGTCCTGCATCTTGTGGGCGCAGTCGGCGCGGATCGCCTCGCCCTTCATGATCGGACCACTGTTGTAGACGGGATCGCGGTGGTAGCCGAGAATCGCCGACTCCTCGGCGGCGAAGCTGCGTACCAGCCCCGTGCGCAGGCGGTCCTCCGGCACGTGGGCAGTGCGCAGCGCCCGCATGGCGGAGGGATCGAGAGGGTGTTGCGCCGAGAAGCGCCGGCCGAGCAGCTCGAAGCTGCCGGAGGTCGGCGGACGGATGCCGGAGAGCAGCTCGAGCAGCTCGCTCTGGCCGTTGCCGGAAACCCCGGCGATTCCGACGATCTCCCCTGCCTTCACCGTGAAACTGACATGGTCGACTCGGGCGATGCCGGCGCGGTCGACGAAAGCCAGGTCTTCCACCGAGAGCACCGTCTCGCCCACCCTGGGCGCCTGCTTGTCGATGGACAGCAGCACCTTGCGGCCGACCATCAGTTCGGCCAGTTCCTCCTTGCTGGTCTCGGCCGTTACCCGATCGGCGACCATCTCGCCGCCGCGCATCACCGAGACATGGTCGGTGATGGCCATGATCTCGCGCAGCTTGTGGGTGATCAGCACGACGGTGACTCCCTCGCCGCGCAGCGAGTCGAGGATGCGGAACAGCTGGTCGGTTTCCTGCGGCGTCAGCACACCGGTCGGCTCGTCGAGAATAAGGATGTCGGCGCCACGATAGAGCGCCTTCAGGATCTCGACGCGCTGCTGCTGGCCGACCGGCAGTTCGCCCGCCAGAGCATCGGGATCGACATCAAGACTGTAGTCGCGCTCCAGGCGCTGCAGCTCGGCGCGCGCCTTTTCCACACTGGAGGTCAGGATGGCGCCGGATTCGGCGCCGAGCATGATATTTTCCACCACGGACATGGTATCCACCAGCATGAAATGCTGATGGACCATGCCGATGCCGGCCTGGATGGCGTCGCGCGACGAGCGGATCGGCGTCAGCTTGCCGTCGATGAAAATCTCCCCGCTGTCGGCCTCGTAGAAGCCGTAGAGGATGCTCATCAGGGTCGACTTGCCGGCGCCGTTCTCGCCGATGATGCCGTGGATGGTGCCGGGGCGGACCGTCAGGCAGACGTCCTTGTTGGCCTGCACCGTGCCGAAGGACTTGCTGATATGGCGCAGCTCTATGGCCGGCGGATGCCCCGCTTCGGCGCGCACGGCCACACCCCGGCCGCCAGTGGGAGTAGAAGAGTCAGCCACGGATCCCCCTGCAGCCGCCCGGCCCCGGCGCCGCGGCGCGGGGGGCGCAGGCGGGCCGCCTTAGTAGGCGCAGCTGTTGTCGGTCGTGTAGTCGTGGACCTTCAGCTTGCCGGAGACGATTTCGGCGGCGGCCATGGCGACCTTTTCCTTCATTTCGGGGGTCACCAGATCCTGGTTGTACTCATCGAGCGCCCAACCGACACCATCTTCCGCCAGCCCGAGCACCTGAACACCAGAGGTCCAGTTGCCGTCCTGGGCGTCCTTGAAGGCCTTGTAGGCGGCGACATCGACGCGCTTCAGCATCGAAGTCAGCATGGTACCCGGATGCAGGTAGTTCTGGTTGGAGTCGACTCCGATGGCGAACTTGCTGCTGTCCTCGGCGGTCTGATAGACGCCCACGCCGGTACCGCCGGCCGCCGCGTAGATCACGTCGACGCCGCGGTCGAACTGGCTCTTCGCCAGTTCGGAACCCCGGGTCGGGTCGTTCCAGGCCGCCGGCGTCGTGCCGGTCATGTTCTGCACCACCTCGGTGTCGCCGCTGACATACTTGGCGCCCTGCTCGTAGCCGCAGGCGAACTTTCGGATGAGCGGAATGTCCATGCCGCCGACGAAACCGACCTTGCCGGTTTGCGACTTCATCGCTGCGATCATGCCGACGAGGAAGGAACCCTCATGCTCCTTGAAAACGATGGAGCGCACGTTGGGCAGATCGACCACCGCGTCGATGATGGCAAAGCGCGTATCGGGGAATTCCTTGGCGACCTTTTCAATGGCCGGCGCCTGGGCAAATCCCACACCGATCACCGGATTGGCACCGCGCTGGGCCATGCGCCGCAACGCCTGCTCGCGCTGGGTTTCGTTGGTGACCTCGAATTCGCGGTATTCGATGCCGGTTTCCTTCTTGAAGCGTTCGACTCCGTTATAGACGCCCTCGTTGAAGGACTTGTCGAACTTGCCGCCCATATCGAAGACCACCGCAGGATTGAGGTCCTGCGCCGTGGCCAAAGAGACCGCCAGAGATGAGGAAATCAGCAAGGCCGCTGCCGCGGCCGTGACTTTGCGTAACATGAAGATGCCTCGCCTGAGTTCTTGTTGTTTGCTTCATTTCGCACTGCAGGCAGGCGGCTGGAGAGCCGGCCGCAACCGCCGCGCACAAGCTTCTACGCTATCACGATCGACCAGAAGCGCCAGTTGAAAGTGCCCGTTTCACGGCGCCGCTGCGGCGCAAAATCGCGTGTCCCGATAACCGGCAAACCGCTCTCGCAGGTGAGGAAATCCGGGATCCGCCAGCTTGCCCGGAAAAGAAGACCGGGCCGCAGAGCGGCCCGGTGAAGTTCGGCTAGGGATCTTGAACCACTGTGAGGCCCTGACTGTCAGGGCGGCGGGCGCCGGGCGCGCTGTGGGGTGTGCCCGGAGCCCTCCGATCCGAGCGGGGCGGCCCGGTCAGGTTCCGGCTTAGGGGGCTGCAACCGGAACCCTGAATTCCTCAATGTCGCCATCCTGCGGCAGCGGCGTGACACCGACGGCCAGATGCGACCGGAAAGACCTGCACACGATCGCGACAGGCCCAACGCTAGTGCCCAATTGTTAGAGAGATTTGTCGGCAAGATGACATTCCTGTCACAGCACCCGCGGGGCCGCGGCAGCACGGCTGTGGACAAGTTCGCATCGAATAGGCAGTTGAAAAATATATGGAATGTCACAAATAAGTCAGATCACTCTAACGCAAACGGACCAATATAAAGACGCACGAAGAGGGGACAGCTTCGATCGTCAACTGCGTCTCGCCGGACGCGACCCGCAAGGGCGCCACCGGGGGACCGTCAGAAACGGAAGAGCACGTCGAATGATCGAGCCGCACAGCGATACCCGCCCAGCCAGCGAGCCCCACGCGCCGCGCCAGGCCGCCTGGATCGTCGGAGAGCCTTCAATGCCGGATCTGCTCGACGATCCTCTCATCCACGCCGTCCTGCGCCGCGACGGCCTGAGCCTCGCGGACCTGCAGCGCGCCATCATGCAGGCCCGCCGCCGCCTCGCCGCCCCCGCCCGGCATCGCGAAACACCCGCCAGCGACGCCGCCTGACTCGGGCCGCACCTCCGCGAAGGCCCAATCCGCTTGCCTGACAAAGGGGCAACCGCTATTGCCTGAAGCGCGTGGCGCCATGGGTCGCTACGCCCAAGCAAGAAGGCAATCGGCGGGGGACCGGGCGGAAATGCTGCGCATCGCGAGCATCGGCGAGTGCATGATCGAGCTCACGGAAAGTACCGCTACGCCGGGGGCCGAAGCTGAACCGGGCCGCGGACAGATGTCCCGCACCTTCGGCGGCGACACCCTGAACACGGCGGTCTACATGGCACGCGCCCTGGACGGTCAGAAGGCCGAGGTGCACTACGTCACGGCCCTGGGTGACGACCCGTTCAGTGCCGAGATGCTGGACGCCTGGCAGAGCGAGGGCATCCGCACCGAGCAGGTCTTCCGCCTGCCCGGACGCCTCCCGGGGCTCTACATCATCCGCACCGACGCGGCCGGAGAGCGCAGTTTCCACTACTGGCGCAGCGCGGCAGCGGCACGTGAGCTGTTCCGCGCCGAACAGGCCGAGACTCTCGCCAGCGGCCTTGCCGGCTTCGATCTCGTCTACCTTTCCGGCATCACGCTCGGCATCCTCGACGCCGACAGCCGTGCGCGCCTCGTCGCCCTGCTGGAGCGGCTGCGCCATGGCGGTTGCCGCATCGCCTTCGACACCAACTACCGCCCGCGGCTGTGGCAGAGCCGCGCCGAGGCCCAGGAAGCGGTGACCCGCGTGCTGGGCCTCGCCGACCTTGCCCTGCCGACCTTCGACGACGAGGCTGCCTTGTTCGGCGATGCGGATCCGGCCGCCACGGCCGACCGTCTGCATGGCTTGGGGGTCGGCGAAGTGGTGGTGAAAAGCGGCAGCGAGCCCTGCCTGGTCAGCGAGCACGGCCGCCGCGCGACCGTCGCTGGCGCTCAGGTGCCGCGGCCGGTCGACACCACCGCCGCCGGCGATTCCTTCAACGCCGCCTACCTCGCTGCCCGCCTGACAGGCGCGGCGCCGGACGAGGCCGCCGCCGCGGGGCACCGCCTGGCGGCGCGTGTGATCGGCACCAAGGGCGCCATCATTCCCGCCTGACCCCCGGTGCACCAGGGCAAGGGGACGCTGCAGGGCAAAGTTGGCCGTGCGGCCAGGCGCGGTTAGACTTCCCGCAACAATAAGAGCGAAGAACAGGGAGTGGGGATGACCCGATGTCTCGCCCGATGGGGCTCGGCCCTGGCGGTCTGCCTGCTGTGGCAGCTGCCGCTGCAGGCTGCCGGCCAGACGCGGCCGATCGAGGGCCACGAGGCCTGGAAGCTCGGCATGACGAAGGCCGAGGCGCAGGCGGCCGAGCCGCGCGCGGAACCCTTTGACTGCGCCGAGGACGACTGCCTGCGCTACACAGATCACCGCTTCGCTACCGCCGAAATCGCCGTGTCCGCCCACTTCACGGAGGCCGATTTCCTTGACGTCATCGTCGTCGACATGGCGGTCAAGCCCGGCGAGAACCTTTGCCGCCGCCTCTTTGCCCAGCTCGCCGCCTTCTATACCTCGGCGCACGGCGTGACCTCGCCGATCAGCCAGGATGCCTGGGTGTGGAGCTCACCGCAGGCGACGCTCTCGCTGCTGACCACCTGCAGGGCCAACGAGGCGGGCAATATCAATATCCTGTTCCAGTCCAACCAGGCCGCCGGCCCTCCCGGCAAGCCCTGAGGCAACGCCGCGCCTTGCCCGCGCCCCGGTCCGAAACGTGGAAAACGGCGGAAACGGGCCATTCAGGGCTTCCACCAGGGCTTCCACCGGAACATTAGGCCCCAGCCGGGAAATGGCGTAGACTGCGGCGGTCCGCCCAGCCGCCTTCTGCGAGGGCCGACCGCTGAAATCACCAGGAGCAACGTGGATGCAGAAGCTGCTCATGGCAGGCTTGTGGTTTTGCCTGCTGAGCCTTCCGATCACGGTTGCCGCGCAGGGCCGGCCGATCGAGGGACACCAGAACCTGAGGCTCGGGATGACCGAGGCCGAAGCCACCGCCGCCGAGCCCCTGGCGCGGCCCGAGGGCGACTGCCCGTCCGGCCGCTGCCTCGGTTATTTCGACCGGCGCTTTCTCAACACCGGCTATCAGGTGCGTGCGGATTTCGGCAGCGCCGACAGCCTGCGCAGCATTTCGCTTTCCATGCTGGTGGCCCAGGGCGAAGCGCCCTGCCGGCGGCAGCTTCAGACCGCGACCCGGGACTTCACCCGGGCCTACGGAAAGCCCGACAGCGTGGACGGCGGCGTCACCACCTGGCAGGACACCCTCGCCGCCATCGCCCTGACCGACGGCTGTGCCGCAACCGGCGGCAGCACCATCGACATCACCATCGCCAGCCAGCTTCACTGAGCCGGCCAAGCGTCCCAAAAACCCTGCATCTTCGCCGATTTTTCCCGCGAGCGCAGCGCCCTGCGGCCCGCTGCGAAGATTCCTGCCGAATCCCCTTGAAAGGCGCCCGAGAAGGGCATAAATCGGGAGCGAATTAGCACTCACTGACCGGGAGTGCTAACATGAAAAAGCATCAACCAACACAAGGGGAAAACCCATGAAATTCAGGCCTTTGCATGACCGCGTCGCGATCCGTCGGATCGAGGAAGAGGAAAAGACCGCCGGCGGCATCATCATTCCCGACACCGCCAAGGAAAAGCCCAGCCAGGGCGAGGTCGTGGCCGTCGGCGCCGGTGCCCGCGACGAAAGGGGCGAGCTGATCGCCCCGGACGTGAAGGTTGGCGACACCGTGCTGTTCGGCAAGTGGTCGGGCACTGAGGTGAAGATCGACGGGCAGGACCTGTTGATCATGAAGGAATCCGACATCATGGGCGTGATCGAAGGCGCCAAGGGTGCCAAGTCCGCCAAGAAGGCGGCCTGATCCGCTTTAGCGCCCTTTTAGGAGTAGGCAACAATGTCTGCGAAAGACGTCAAATTCTCTACCGATGCCCGTGAGCGCATGCTGCGCGGCGTCGACATCCTGGCCAATGCGGTCAAGGTGACGCTCGGCCCCAAGGGTCGCAACGTCGTCCTCGACAAGTCCTTCGGCGCCCCGCGCATCACCAAGGACGGCGTGACCGTCGCCAAGGACATCGAGCTGAAGGACAAGTTCGAGAACATGGGCGCCCAGATGGTGCGCGAAGTGGCGTCGAAGACCAGCGACATCGCCGGTGACGGCACCACCACCGCCACCGTGCTGGCGCAAGCCATCGTGCGCGAGGGCGTGAAGTCCGTGGCGGCCGGCATGAACCCGATGGATCTGAAGCGCGGCATCGATCTGGCCGTCGCGACGGTGGTCGAGGACCTCAAGAAGCGTTCGCGCAAGATCAGCTCCAACGCGGAAATTGCCCAGGTCGGCACCATCTCCGCCAACGGTGACGCCGAAGTCGGCGGCATGCTGGCCGAGGCGATGGAGCGGGTCGGCAACGAAGGCGTGATCACTGTCGAGGAAGCCAAGTCGCTCGAGACCGAACTGGAAGTCGTTGAGGGCATGCAGTTCGACCGCGGCTATCTCTCGCCCTACTTCGTCACCGACGCCGACAAGATGCAGGCGGTCCTGGACGATCCCTACGTCCTGATCCACGAAAAGAAGCTGTCCGGCCTGCAGACCATGCTGCCGCTGCTGGAAGCCGTGGTGCAGTCCGGCAAGCCGCTGCTGATCATTGCCGAGGACGTTGAGGGCGAGGCCCTGGCGACCCTGGTGGTGAACCGCCTGCGCGGCGGCCTGAAGGTTGCCGCCGTGAAGGCGCCGGGCTTCGGCGACCGCCGCAAGGCCATGCTGCAGGACATTGCGATCCTGACCGGCGGCACGGCGATCTCCGAAGACGTCGGCATCAAGCTGGAGAACGTCGGGCTCGACATGCTGGGCCGGGCCAAGCGCGTCATCATCACCAAGGATGAGACGACGGTGGTCAGCGGCGCCGGCAAGAAGGCGGATATCACCGCCCGCTGCAACCAGATCAAGGCGCAGATCGAGGACACCACCTCGGACTACGACCGCGAGAAGCTGCAGGAGCGCCTTGCCAAGCTGGCCGGCGGCGTGGCCGTCATCCGCGTCGGCGGTGCCACCGAGACCGAGGTGAAGGAGCGCAAGGACCGCGTCGACGACGCACTCCACGCGACCCGCGCTGCGGTCGAGGAAGGCATCGTGCCGGGCGGCGGCGTCGCCCTGCTGCGCGCCTCGGCCAAACTCGACAAGCTGGAAGGCGCCAACGAGGACCAGAAGGTCGGCATCCGCATCGTGCGCCGCGCCCTCGAAGCCCCGTTGCGCCAGATCGCCGAGAACGCCGGCACCGACGGCTCCATCGTCATCGGCAAGGTGCTCGATAACAAGGACGCCAACTGGGGCTACAACGCCCAGACCGGCAAGTACACCGACCTGGTGAAGGCCGGCGTCATCGACCCGACCAAGGTCGTGCGCGCCGCCCTGCAGCACGCGGGCTCCGTGTCCGGCCTGCTGATCACCACCGAGGCGATGATCGCCGACAAGCCTGAGAAGAAGGCCCCGGCGATGCCCGGCGGCGGCATGGGCGGCATGGGCGACATGGACTTCTAAGCAAGGTCCACAAGCAGTGCACCTGCGAAGGGGCCGGCCAAAACCGGCCCCTTTTTCTTTTTTTGAGCATCATCAAGGTTGGCAGGGAACCTCAAGCGGTGCTTTGTGTTTCTATAGGAAGCCGGTCCGATCCGTCGGCCGGGAGCCTTTTGCTTGCCCATCCGCTCAACCAGCGCAGGACTATGGCCGCCGAGAAGACCGCAATCCTCCGTGAACAGGATACCTGCTGGCGCCTGGCCGGCTGCCGTCGCGCCCGGGTGCTGATCGATGGCGCCGACTACTTTCTGGCGCTGCGCCGTGCGCTGCTGAAGGCCGAGCACCAGGTCTTCATCGTCGGCTGGGACATCGACAGCCGTACGCCCTTGGCCGGGCCAGGCGGTAAAAAGGACGACGATCTGCCGTTGACCCTCGGCGAGTTCTTGACTGAACTGGTCAAGCAACGCCCCGGGCTGCAGGTCTATCTGTTGCTCTGGGACTACTCCATGCTCTACGCGCTGGAGCGCGAATCGCTGCCGGAGATCAAGCTCAACTGGTCGACACCGCCGGAAATCTCGGTCTGCCTCGACGACGTTCTGCCGATCGGTGCCTGCCATCACCAGAAGGTGGTGGTGATCGACGACGCCCTCGCCTTCTCCGGCGGCCTGGACCTGACGATCCGGCGCTGGGACACCTCCGATCACGCTCTGCAGAACCCCGACCGCAGCGACCCGAACGGCGCCAGCTACCGGCCGTTCCACGACATTCAGATGATGGTCGACGGCGAGGCGGCAATCGCACTGGGCGAACTCGTCCGCCAGCGCTGGGCCCGCGCCGCCTGCGAGAATCTCGA
>DAIQBR010000018.1:0-11028 GCA_036781105.1 Kiloniellaceae bacterium | reverse complement strand
CCCGCCGCAGCCGCAGGACGATCCCTGGCCGGAAGGATTCGAGCCTGATTTCACCGATACCAGGATCGGCATCGCCCGCACCCTGCCGCAGCATGACGGACAGTCGGAAGTGCGCGAGGTGGAACGGCTGTTCCTGCGTTCGATCGCCGCCGCCGAGCGGCACATCTACTTCGAAAACCAGTTTCTCACCACCGAAAGCATCTGCACCGCCCTCATCGAGCGGCTCCGCGAGAACCTCGAACTGGAGGTGTTGGTCATCGCTCCCAACGTGCACCAGAGCTGGCTGGAGGAACAGTCGATGAATGCCGGCCGGCGGCGCTTCATGGACCGCCTCGCTGATGCCGGCGTGGATGAGCGCGTGAAACTGGTGTATCCGGCCGTGCCCCACGACGACACCGGTGAAGGTGTCATGGTGCATGCGAAGGTGACCATCGTCGACGACCGTCTGCTGCGCATCGGTTCGGCGAATCTCAACAACCGCTCGATGGGCGCCGACAGCGAGTGCGACCTGGCGATCGAGGCGGCCAACGACGCCGAGCGAAGCACCATTGCGAAGCTTCGCAATCGCCTGCTGGGCGAGCACCTGCACCGCCGCAGCGAAGAGATCGCGCAGATGATCGAGGAGGAAGGCTCCCTCTTTGCCGTGGTCGAGCGCTGTTCCGAAGGCGAACGCTGCCTGAAGCCGATCGATCTCAGCGATGCGCCGGCAGACGAACTGAGCCGCACTGTGGGCCAGATCGCCGATCCTGAACGGCCGATCGAGACACCGGAGTTTGTCGGCGACATGTTCGGCGCCCGGGACGGCGGCCAACCGATCTCGCGCGTAGTCAAACTGGCTGCCGTGGCTGTGCTGGTGCTGGGGCTGGTCGCCCTCTGGCGTTACACGCCGCTGTCGGAGCTGACCGATCCCGGCACCCTGAAAGACACCCTGGAATCGCTCGGCGGCGGCTTCTGGCTACCCCTGGTCATTCTCGCCGCCTACCTGCTGGGCGGCATCGTGGTCTTTCCGATCACCGTGCTGATCGCCGTCACCGGGCTGATCTTCCCACCCTTGCAGGCCTTCGGCTACGCACTGGCCTATTCCACGGCGAGCGCCATCCTGACCTACGCCATCGGCCGGCAGGCCGGCGCACAGCCGCTACGCAACCTGCTTGGCACCCGCGTGAACCGGGTCAGTCGGGCCCTGGCGAAACGCGGCGTCCTCTCGGTGGCGGCGCTGCGCATGCTGCCGGTCGCGCCCTTCACCTTCATCAATCTGGCCGCCGGTGCGAGCCATGTGAAATTCCTCGACTACCTCGGCGGCACACTGCTGGGTATGGCGCCGGGCATTCTGGTCATCACCATGCTGGGCAACCAGCTTGGCCGCGTGCTGACAGATCCCGATCCGGTGGATCTGGCGCTGCTGGCGCTTGCGGTCTTTGCCTGGTTTGCGGTCTCGCTGGGGCTCCAGGCGCTCGCAAGCAGGCTGCGTGCCCGCAGCAATGCCTGACCTGAAACCGCACCTGCGCGCCCTGACCTGGAACATCCACGCCTGCGTCGGCAGCGACGGGCGCCACGACGTGGCACGGGTCGGCGAGGTCGTGCGGGCTGCCGCGCCCGATATCGCCGCCTTTCAGGAGGTCGATTCCCGGCGTCCCTCAGCCGGCACGGGCGAGGTCTACGACGTGCTGCGCACCCAGGTCGGCGACCACGGCCACGACGCCTGGTCGATCTCTGGCGAGGACGGCCGCTACGGCCAGATTCTCGCCAGCCGCTTCCCGCTGGAAGACAAGCAGGTCCACGACATATCGGTGCCCGGGCGCGAGCCGCGCAAAGTCATGTCCGCCACGGTCCAGCTGCCGACCGCGAGGCTGCGCATTGTCGCCACCCACCTGGGCCTCCGCCGCGGTGAGCGCCGGCGCCAGCTGACCGCGCTGAAGGACATCGTCTGTGCCGAACCTGCCACGCCGCTGCTGCTGCTGGGTGACTTCAACGAGTGGTTCTGGCCGCGCCGGACCCAGCGCCAGGTCTTCGACCTGCTCGGCGCCTGGACCCGCCATGCGACCTTTCCGTCGCGCGTGCCCCTCTTCCCCCTGGACCGCATCTGCTGCCGACCCGGCGACCTGCTGGCGCGCACCTGGACCCGCCCGCAGGCGCGCGCTGCCTCGGACCACCTGCCGGTCCTGGCCGAACTCGCTCTGCCGGTCCCCCTCTGAAGCCGCTCTTCGTTCCTTGACACCGGCCCAATATATTCATATATTCGCACTTATGAATACTATGGACCTGCAGGCCTCGGCCCGCGCCGCGGCAGAGTTGATGAAGGCGCTTTCCAGCGAGAACCGCCTGCTGCTGCTTTGCCTGCTCGCCGAAGGTGAGAAGACCGTCGGCGAACTGGCCGAAGCCCTGGCCCTGCGCCAGGCCGCCGTGTCGCAGCAGCTGACCCTGCTGCGCAAGGATGGCTTGGTTGCCGCAAGGCGCGACGGCCGGGCCATGCACTACCGCCTGACCGGCCGCGAGGCGCGCGCGGTGATCGAGGTCCTGCATCGTCTCTATTGCGAGACCGCACAACAGCCGGCCACAGCCGAAATTTCTGGAGCTTGAGAACATGACCGCCGTCAAGAAAATCGATCCCGTGAAGGCCAAGTCGCTGCTCGACAGCGGCGCGGCCGTGCTGATCGACATCCGCGAAAGCGACGAGTTCGCGCGCGAGCACGTGGCGGGGGCCCGGCATGTCCCGCTGTCCGCCTTCGATGCCGCCGATTTCCGGGACGCGCAGGGCAAGGTCGCCATCTTCCACTGCGCCAGCGGCGCCCGCACGGCCGAAGCGACGCCGCGCATCCTCGGCACCGCCTTCGCAGAGGTCTGGCAGCTGGAGCAGGGCCTCGCCGGCTGGAAGAAAGCCGGCCTGCGGACGGTGGTGAACCGCCATATGCCGATCTCCATCCAGCGCCAGGTGCAGATCACCGCGGGTGCCATGGTGCTGATCGGCGTCGTCCTGGGCTTTGCCGTTTCGCCCTGGTTCTTCCTGCTTTCGGGCTTTGTCGGCGCCGGCCTGACCTTTGCCGGCATCTCCGGCACCTGCGCCATGGCGAGCCTGCTGGCGGCCATGCCGTGGAACCGCCAGCCGGGCACCGGCACCGGGGCGCTGGCCTAGACTCCGCCACGGCCGCTAGACTCGCGGCCGTGACCGTCGACCGCGAAGAACAGCTCTACCTGCCGGTAAAGGCCTTCCTGGAGGGCCAGGGCTACGCCGTGAAGGCGGAGGTGCGCGGCTGCGACATTGTCGCCCGGCGCGGCGAGGAGCCGCCGGTCATCGTCGAGCTGAAGAAGGCCTTCGGCCTCGCCCTGCTGTTGCAGGGGGTCGACCGCCTGGCGATGAGCGAGCAGGTCTACCTCGCCTTCGCCGCGCCGGCCAGGGCGGCGAGTTGGCGGCGCGACCGGCGGCCCATCCTGAAGCTCTGCCGGCGCCTCGGGCTCGGCCTGCTGATGGTGCACGCGGACAAGTCCCTGGTGGAGCCGCTGCTCGATCCCCTGCCCTATCAGCCGCGGCCCAACCGCAAGCGCCAGGCCCTGCTGCTGAAGGAGTTTGCCCAGCGCGTCGGCGACCCCAACACCGGCGGCCAGAGTCGGCGCCCCATCGTCACCGCCTACCGCCAGAATGCCCTGCGCTGCGACGCGCTGCTGCAGTGCCAGGGCCCGACCAAGGCGGCGCTGGTCGCCGACACGACTGGCGTAAGCAAGGCGGCGACCCTGATGCGCAGTGACGTCTACGGCTGGTTCCAACGCATCGAACGCGGCATCTACGACCTCTCGCCCAAAGGCCGAGAGGCCCTGGTGCTGTTTGCCGACGTGGTGCGGGAACTGGAAACCGCGCCCCCTAAATCACGTCGCCGCAAGGCCGGCTAGGCGCGGTAGCGCGTCAAAGTCTCCGCGATCTCTGCTGCGGTGGGCAGGCTGGACTGGGCGCCGAGCTTGCGGCAGGCGAGGCCGCCGGCCACGATGCCCTGCGCCAGCGCAGCATCCATGGGAGCGCCCCTGTGCAGCGCCGCGGCAAACCCGCCGACGAAGGCATCGCCGGCGGCGGTGGTGTCGACCACCTCGACCGCGAGTGCGGGCAAGCGGTGCGTGCCGCCGGTACCAAAGGCAGCGACGCCCGCCGCCCCGAGGGTCACGATGCAGCAGCGGACGAAGTCCGCCGCCAGGCGCGCGGCGATCTGCTCCGGAGCTGTTTCCGGCAAACCGAGCTGTGCTGCAAGCTGACTCGCCTCGGTTTCGTTCACGATGAGGACGTCGACCTGCTGCAGCACGGGCGGCGGCACCACGCCGGCAGGCGCCAGGTTCAGCACCACCCGCGCGCCGGCGGCCTTGGCGATCTCCACCGCCCGCCAGTTCTCCGCGGGAGTGACTTCCATCTGCAGCAGCAACAGGTCGCCGGCGCCGAGCGACAGCCCTTCGAGCTGCGCCGCGCGGGCGTCGAGGTTGGCGCCGCTGGCGACAATGATCTGGTTCTCGCCCTTGGGATCGACGCCGATGAAGGCGCAGGCGGTCTGCCTGTCGCTGTCGGCCAGGGCCGAGAGGTCAACGCCGCCCGTCTTCAGGCTGCTCAACGCGGGCTCGCGGAATCCATCGCGGCCGACGGCACCGACGAAGCGCACCGGCGCGCCGGCCAGCGCCGCGGCAAGTGCCTGGTTTGCCCCCTTGCCGCCGGGCACCACGCTGTAGCCCGGCCCGGTGACGGTCTCGCCGGGCGCGGGGAGATGTTCGACCGGACAGACCAGATCGGCGTTGAGGGAACCGAAGACCGTGATCATGGAGCAACCGATGGGATTGAGTGCGTGGCAACGTTACCCTTGCCCCCTGAGCGCTTCAAGGCAGTGAGCCCCTATCCGTTGGCTCCTCACCGGCCCTCGACATGATGCTGGAAACCAAGGCATAGGCCCGCTCCCAGGCCGCTTCGGCCTCCCGGGTCCAGGCGTCGCCCAGGCCCTGCCCGAAACTCCACACCTGCATCAGTTTGCTGCGCTGGGCCGACATGTCGGCCTTGGCGAAGAGCTGGCGGGCCAAGGGATCGACCTCGAAGAGGCGCTCGTAAAACGAAAGAGCGACGGCTTCGCCCTCCGCATTCACGCGCTCCCAGGTCTCACGGACCAGCTCTGTCTGTTCCGGGGTCATGCCGCCAACCTCGTCGAGGGGAGAAGCCTAGCAGGTTCAGACCCGATCTCGCCCCTTGGTCGAACGTCCTCCCCGCAGGTTGCCGGAACGGCAATAGCGGCCCCCTGGCCCACAGCCCGCCGGAGCTTTCGCAAGCGAATCGTGCTAATCAGGGTATCGTAGCGAGACGGCGACCGGCGGAAAACAAGCCTTCATGAGCGCGTTCCGGCCCCAGGGAGACCATGCGGCGCAGTTCCGCGCCGAAGGCTATGCCGTGCTGCGCGGCGTCTTCGGATCCGGCGAGGCGGCAGAGATGGCGGCCGCCTTCGACCGCATCCAGGCCCGCGCGCTGGCCGGCGGGCGCAGCTGGCGCGATCGCAACGTCTACTTCTGCCTGGCCGAGGAGCCGGACGCCGGCAACCTGTTGCGCTATGCACAGTGGACCGCCTGGCTCGACCCGGTGCTGGAGCGGGTGCGCCGCGACCCGCGCCTGCTGGCGATCCTCGAGCCGCTGATCGGCCGCGACATCAAGCAGATCATCAATCAGCTGCACTGGAAGCCGCCGGGCGCGCGCGCCGAGTTCGGTTTTCACCAGGATTCGCGCTCGCGCCGGCCGCGCGAGGCCTTCCGCGAGCTCGCCGCCTCTTACGTGCAGAGCGGCATCGCCGTCGACCCGCAGAGCGCGGCCAACGGCGCCATGGTGGTCTGTCCCGGCAGCCATCGCCTGGGCGAACTGCCCTTCGACCCGGAGCGCCCCTCCATGCACGAAGCCCTCGATACCGCCGACCTCGCGCGGCTGGGGGTCGATCCGGCCAGCGTCGTGACGCTGGAACTCGACCCCGGCGACGTGGCGATCTGGCACGTGCACACCCTGCACGGCTCCGGCCCCAATACTTCGGCCGGCGACCGGCGCTTCTACATCAACGGCTACGTGACGGCGGCCAACTGCGACCGCGGCGAATGGGCCTTCCGCGACGGCGACCCCTGCCCGCTTGAGGGCGAGCAGAGCCTCGTCCACTACGAAGAGCTCTATTCGAACCCCGGCCCGATGTTCGTTGACTGAGGGTCGCTACCGCGTCGCCACGGCAATGCCGGCGCCGATCAGCAGGCCGCCGGTGACGCGGTTCAGCCAGGCGACCGCGCGCGTGCTCTGCATCATCCGTCCGGCGCGCGCGGCGAGGAAGGCGTAGGCGCCGAGGACCAGGAAAAGTACCGTTGTCACAACGGCGCTCATCACCGCGACGTCGGCCACGGCAAGCGAAGACATGTCGATGAACGTCGGCAGCAGGGCACCATAGAACAGGATGACCTTGGGGTTGCCGAGGGTGACGACGAAGCCGACGAGTGCGGAGCGCCAGTACGGCACGGCCTTGCCCGCGGTCCCAGGTTCCTCCATAGGCGGCAGGCCCGGCCGGCTGCGCCAGGTCTTCACGCCCAGCCAGACCAGGTAGGCGGCACCGAGAAGCTTCACCGCCAGGAAAAACTCGCCCATCACGCTGGCCAGGGCGGCGAGGCCGAGGATCGCCAGCAGCAGGAAGACGATATCGCCGAGCACCAGTCCGGCGATGGCGGCGAGGCCCGCCGCGAAGCCGCCGGTCAGCGCCCGCGCCACCACCATGAGGAACCCCGGCCCGGGCGAAAGCGCGAGCAGGAACATGGCCACCGTGAAGGCCAGCAGGGATTCCAGGGAGATCGTCATGGTCGGTGATCCTGAACGGAGGGCGCGCAGATTTAGCAGCTTTCCCACACAAGCGGGAGGGGCTTTTGGTCCGGCGGCGAAGAGGCCATAATTCCCCGGGCGAAAGGATTCCCGCGCAAGAAGGGCCCGCGCGGGAACACAGGGCGCAGAGGAGGGATACCCGGATGGCTGCCGATCACAACGATCTCGCCGAGGCGCCGCCCAAGCCGGCGCCGCGCATTCTGACGATTGCCGCCGCCGACATCGTCGACTCCCTGGAACGGGGCCTGCGCGACTTCCGCGCGGCACCGGCCTTCGGCCTGTTCTTCGGCGGCGTCTACGCCCTGGGCGGCATGCTCATCGTGCTGGCCGCCTCGGCCCTGGATATGGGTTACGTTTCCTATCCCCTGGCGGTCGGCTTCGCCCTCATCGGGCCCTTCGTCGCCGTCGGCCTCTACGAGGTCAGCCGGCGGCGCGAACGCGGCGAAGCGCTGAAGTGGGCCCCGGTGCTGGGCGTCGTCTTCGCCCAGCGCAAGCGCGAGACCGGCTGGATGGCCTTCGTCACCCTCTTCATCCTCATCATGTGGATGTATCAGGTGCGCGTGCTCATCGCCCTCTTCATCGGGCTGCACGCCCCGACCACTCTCAACGGTTTCATCGACGTGGTGCTGGGAACTGCAGAGGGCCAGATGTTCCTCGCCGTGGGCCACGTGATCGGCGCCGGCATGGCGCTGGTGCTGTTCTCGCTCACGGTGGTGTCCTTCCCGCTGCTGCTCGACCGCGAGGTCGACTTCGTCACCGCCATGATCACCTCGGTGCGCGCCGTGGTGCAGAACCCGGTGCCGATGATCGGCTGGGCCTTCGTCATCATGGTGCTGCTGATGGTCGCCATCGCGCCCTTCTTCGTCGGGCTTTTCGTCGCCCTGCCGATACTCGGCCACGCCACCTGGCACCTCTACCGGCGCTTGGTGGCGCCGGAAGAACCTGGAGAGGCCGCATGAGCTACCAGGCGATTAACCTGGCGCAGAAATTCGGGCTGTTCTCGGAACACTGGCAGCCCAAGGTCATCGCCGAGATGAACGACTACCAGTTCAAGATCGTGAAGCTGGAAGGCGACTTCGTCTGGCACGACCACCAGGATACCGACGAGACCTTCATCGTGCTGGACGGCGAATTGCGCATCGACTTCCGTGATGGCGCAGTCACGCTCGGACCCGGTGAGATGTTCGTGGTGCCCAAAGGCGTCGAGCACAAGCCCTTCGCGGTGACCGAGGCGAAGGTGATGCTCATCGAGCCGCGCGGCGTGAAGAACACCGGCGATGAAGAGAGCGAGCGCACGGCGGACAACGACGTGTGGATCTGAAGCACCGCCTCGCCCTTCGAGACGGCGCTTACGCGCCTCCTCAGGGTGAGGCTCCTTTCTTTGACCTTATGACTGGCCCGCCCGCTCCGGAAACAGCTTCGCCAGTCCCTCCCTCGAAGCCGCCGCCACGCCGCGTTCGGTGATGAGGCCGCTGACGTAGCGCGCCGGCGTCACGTCGAAGGCGAAGTTGGCGACCGGACTGCCGTCGGGCGTGATGGTGACGGTCTCGATGGCGCCGGAGGCCGTGCGGCCGGTCATCTGGGCGACCTCCTCGCCGCCGCGCTCTTCGATGGGAATCTCCTTCACGCCGTCGTGCACGGTCCAGTCGATGGTCGGCGAGGGCAGCGCAACGTAGAAGGGCACGCCGTTGGCCTGGGCGGCCAGGGCCTTCAGGTAGGTGCCGATCTTGTTGCAGACGTCGCCCGACGCCGTGGTGCGGTCGGTGCCGACGATGCAGAGGTCGACCTTGCCGTGCTGCATGAGGTGGCCGCCGACGTTGTCGGCGATCACCGTGTGGGGCACGCCGTGGTGGCCGAGTTCCCAGGCGGTCAGCGAGGCACCCTGGTTGCGCGGCCTTGTTTCGTCGGCCCAGACGTGAACCGGGATGCCCTCCTCGAAGGCCATGTACATCGGCGCCGTGGCCGTGCCCCAGTCCACCGTGGCGAGCCAGCCGGCGTTGCAGTGGGTGAGGATGTTCACCGCCTCGCCGGCGGGTTTCTGCGCCGCGATCTCGCGGATCAGCTTCAGGCCGTGGCGGCCGATCGACTGGCAGATCCCGACGTCCTCGTCGCAGATCTCCGCCGCGCGCCGGTAGGCGGCGGCAAGGCGCTCCCCGCGCGGCTGGTTGCGCAGCGTCGCGCGCATCTCGTCGAGGGCCCAGCGCAGGTTCACCGCCGTCGGCCGCGTCGCGTAGAGCGTCTCATAGGCACGATCAAGCGCCGCGTCGCTGTCGTCATCGCGGATCGCGAGGCAGACGCCGTAGGCAGCCGTGGCGCCGATCAGCGGCGCGCCGCGCACCAGCATGGCCCGGATGGCATGGGCCGCCTCACCGAGCGTCCGCAGCGTCACCGTCTCGAAGCGGTGCGGCAGCCTGGTCTGGTCGATGATCTCCACCGACCAGCCGTCACCGCTGAGCCAGATCGTCCTGTAGGGCTTGCCGCCGACCTTCATGGAATTTCGTTTCCCGCAGCCACACTCGCGGGGCCATCCTAGAGTTCCGGCCTGCCGAGGGCCAGCCGCGCCTCAGGCGCTCTCCGGCTGCCGGCTGCCCATCTCGGTCAGGCGCTTCTGCAGGCTGAGCCTGTCGAGCGCGGAGATCGGCAGATTTACGAAGATGGCGACGCGGTTGTGGATCTGGCCGTAGACGTCGGCGAAGACCTGGCGCTTCTCGGCCTCCGTGCCCTCGACGGCAGCGGGATCCTGGAACGGCCAGTGCGCCGTCATCGGCTGGCCCGGCCAGATCGGGCAGACCTCGCCGGCAGCGTTGTCGCAGACGGTGAAGACGAAATCCATCTTCGGCGCGCCGGGCTCAGCAAACTCGTCCCAGCCTTTGCTGCGGAGCTCTCCGGTCGGGTGGTTCAGACGTTGCAGCAGGTCCAGCGCATAGGGATGCACACGCCCCGTCGGATGGCTGCCGGCGCTGTAGCCCTTGAAGCGCCCCCCATGAGCGCCACTGGAGCCCAGTCGGTTGAGGACGGCTTCGGCCATGACGCTGCGCGCCGAGTTGCCGGTGCAGAGAAACAGCACGTTGTAGATCTTGTCGGTCGCCTTGTCGGTCATCGTCTTGCCTCCCTTCGCCGGGCTATGCGGTCGCTTTGGCTGTCGCCGCACCGAGGCCCGCACAGATCTCGGGCCGCCCGTGGCAGCAGTCGTCGAGCAGGAAGCCGACCAGTGCGCGCATGGCGGCGAAGTCGGCAGCATAGAGGATCTGCCGGCTGCGCCGCCGCGAGGCCAGCAGCCCGGCCCGCTCCATCTGCGCCAGGTGGAACGACAGCGTCGCCGGCTGGACGCCGAGGCGCGCGGCCACTTCGCCGGCCGGCAGACCCGCCGGTCCCTCGCGCACCAACAGGCGGAAAACGGCGAGGCGGGTGGGTTGGGCCAGGGCCGCGAGGGCCTGAGTAGCTTGCAGCTCATCCATAGTTTGATACTTGTCTAATTATCAAACTATGGCAAGCCCCGCGTCGAGGCTTTATGAGAGGGGGCCGGCGCCAGGGAGAGCGCCGGCGGAGGATGCGGGGAACGATGCCGAAGACCGATACGATCCTGGTGGTCAACGCCGGCTCCTCCTCCATCAAATTCTCACTCTACCCGGCGGCCGACACGGCGCCTTCCCTGGGCGGCGGCATCATCGAGGGGATCGCAGTGCACCCCAGCTTCAAGGCCGGGGTGGGCGGCGAAACCTTCTCCAAGAACTGGCCGGAGGGCCGCGGTTTCGATCACGAGCATTTCTATGCCTTCCTGCTCGACTGGCTGGGAGAGCACCTGGCGGACAACCGTATCGTCGCCGCCGGTCACCGGGTGGTCCACGGCGGCACGGCCTTCGCCGCGCCGGTGCTGGTCGACGATGAAGTGCTTGAGGCGCTGCAGCAGCTTGTGCCCCTGGCGCCGCTGCACCAGCCGCACAACCTCGCCACCATCCGCGCGCTCGGTCAGCGCGCGACGCCGATTCCCCAGGTCGCCTGTTTCGACACCGCGTTTCACCGCTCGATCCCCGCGCGCGATCAACTCTACGGCCTGCCCCTGGCCTGCGCCGAGGCGGGCCTGCGCCGCTATGGCTTCCACGGCCTGTCCTACGAGTTTATCTCCGGGGCTTTGCCGCAATATGACAGAACCGCGTCAGCCGGCCGCACGGTGGTCG
>DAIQBR010000017.1:10854-22174 GCA_036781105.1 Kiloniellaceae bacterium | reverse complement strand
CTGGCCGACGCCCTGCATCAGGATGTTGCCGCGATTGATCTCGCCCTCGATCTGGCGGAACCAGCGGCCCCAGGTCGGGGCGCCGTCGTCGCCGCTGCCGTCCAGCGAGGCGGTCACCGGATGGCGGCTGCCCAGATCGGTCACCTGCGGGTGGAAGCCGGTCTCGAAAATCTGCCCGGTCGGCTCGGCCGGCAGCACGCGGCCCAGCGGCGTGCGGTAGAGCGACAGCGGCGTGGCGAAAGTCGGTCCGTTGGCCTCCAGCAGGGCGCCGCCGCGCTCCACGTAGTTGGCGACGTTTTCCAGGTAGATCGAGGGCAACACGCCGCGGCGGCGGTAGCGGTCAAAGATGATGAGGTCGAATTCCTCGAGCTTCACCTCGAAGAGTTCGCGGGTCGGAAAGGCGATCAGAGAGAGCTCGCGGATCGGCGTGCCGTCCTGTTTCTCGGGCGGGCGCAGAATGGTGAAGTGCACCAGGTCGACAGAAGGATCGGACTTCAGGATGTTGCGCCAGGCGCGTTCGCCGGCGTGCGGCTCGCCGGAAACCAGCAGGACGCGCAGACGGTCGCGCACACCGTTGACCACCACCGCGGCGCGGTTGTTGGCCAGGGTCAGTTCCTCGGGCCCGCGGGCGACTTCGATCTCCAGCACGCTGGGGCCGCGGCGATCGAGCTCGAAGGTCATCTGCTCGTCGACGCCGACGCGTGCGTCGATGCCCTGCTTGGCGATGCCGTCCTGGCGCAGCACCACGCGGGCGCTGCCGCCGCCGGGCCCCGGCGGCAGGTCATCGACCCGGAGCGTCAGGGTGAGTTGGTCGCCGACGATGCCGAAGCTGGGCGCCTGCACGATGGTCAGGCGGCGGTCGCCCTCGTCGGGGCGGCCGGTCAGCAGCAGATGCACCGGCGCGTCGATGCCCAGGCTCTCCAGCGAGTCGGGCAGGTCATGAATCTGGCCGTCGCTCACCACGATGACGGCGGAGACGCGCTGGCGCGGTACTTTGGCCAGAGCCTGGCGCAGCGGTGTGAAGAGCCGCGTGCCCTCGACGTCCAGCGCGCCCTTGATGTCGCCGGCACGGATCAGGCGCACCTCGGTGGCCTCCAGCGCGCCGATCTGCGCCAGCAGGTGGGCGACCGCCTCTTCGGTCTGGGTGCCGCGCTGCTCGATCTCCTGGCTGGTGCTCTCGTCCGCGACGACGAAGACCACGTCGCTCAGAGGGTCGCGCTGCTCCTCGATGATGGAGGGATTGGCCAGCGCCGCCAGCAGCACAGCGAAGGCGCCGGCGCGCCACCACACGCCGGACGCGCGGCGCCACAGGGCGACGCCCAGCAGTACCAGGGCGATGATGGCAAGGCCGCCGATCAGGTAGAGCGGCAGCAGCGGGGCCCACTGGATCGTCAGCGCGTTCATGGGCTTCCTGCCGTCATTGACCGAGCCGCTCCAGGATGAAGGGGATGTGGACCTGATCGGCCTTGTAGTTGCCGGTGAGCGCGTACATCACGAGATTGACGCCGAAGCGATAGGCCATTTCGCGCTGGCGTGGCCCGCCGGGCACCACCGCGTTCAGTGGCCGACCCAGTTCGTTCACCGCCCAGGCGCCGGCCCAGTCGTTGCTGCCGACCAGAATCGAGGCGACGCCGTCATTGACGTTCTCGCTCGAGGCTTCGAGCCACAGCGTGCCGCCGATGAAACGGCCCGGGAAGTCCTCCATCAGGTAGAACGACTTGCGCAGCACGTGATCGGGCGGCACCGGTTCCAGCGGCGGAATGGTGAGGCCGCGGGTGAGGCGCTGCAGATCCTGGGTGCCGCGGCTGCCGCCGCCGAAAATCTGCGCGCCGCCACTGGCCTCGCGGAGGTCGAAGAGGATGGTGCCGCCGTGCGACAGGAACTTGTTGATCTGGTCGATGGCGTCGCGGCTGAGCTGCGGCTGCGTGCCGGTGACGGGCCAGTAGACCAGCGGGAAGAAGGCCATGTCGTCGCGCCCCAGGCGAATGCCGAGGGGCGCACCGGCTTCCACCGAGGTGCGGCGTTCCAGCACTCGCGTCAGGCCCATCAGGCCCGCACGGCTGATCTCGTCGACCGCATCGTCGCCGGTCACCACGTAGGCGAGGCGGGTCATCAGGGTGGCTTCCAGGGTGCGCGCGTCGTTGTTTTCCTGTGCCGTGGCAGGCGATGTCCAGGCCAGGGCGGCCAGCGCGATGCCGAGGCAGAGCGCCGCAGCGGCCGCCGAGCCCGTCACCTGACCGCCGCTCGGCCGCAGCAGGCCGCGCAGGATGAGGGAGATCAGCAGGTCGGCGAGGGCAAGGAACAGCGCCGCGGCGAGCAGCCAGGGTTTGAGATCCTGCTCCGGGCTTTCGTGATAGAGCCCTGCCGTGGCGCCTACCGGCGGACGGCCGAGCGGTTCGAGCTGGGTGACGAAGCTGCTGAGGTTGTGGGCCTGACGCAGGCTGTCGTTGCCGTAGTAGCTGGGCGGATGGCGCGGACCGATACCGCTCTCGGCATCCTCACCGGTCTCCAGGGCGAGCACCGTGGCCGGCGGGCTGCCAAGGCTGCCAAAACCGTCCATGACCTCCAGCGGCGGCAGCGCGGCACCGCTGCCGCCTCCGCCGATACCCTGGCTGACGCCCATCACCCGGCGCAGCATCTCGACGAAGAGGCCGGAGATCGGCAGGTTCGACCAGTCGGTATTCGCAGTGGTGTGGAACAGCACCAGCCAGCCGTCGCCGCGCCGGTCGGCGGTTACCAGCGGCGTGCCGTCGGTAAGCCGTGCCCAGGTCTTCTCGCCGAGATCGAGCGAAGGCTCCGCGAGGACCTGGCGCCGAATGATGACGTCGTCGGGCAATGTGATCTCGGCGAAGGGGCTGTCGCTGGCGAAAGGCGCAAGCCGCGCCGGCGTATCCCAGGTCAGCGCGCCGCCCAGAACGCGGTCGCCGCCGCGCAGGCGTACCGGCAGCAGGTCGTCGGTGCGTTGCTCGGCCGGCGCCAGCCCGGCGTTGCGCGGACCGGCGAAGCGCAGCAGCAGCCCGCCGTCGTTGGCCCAGGCCGCGACCCGGTCCCGCTCATCTTCACTCAGCACGACGCTGTCGGGCACCGCCAACACCGCGATCTGACGCTGCAGCAGTTCCTCGACGGTGCCTTTGCGCAACTCCGTGAAGGGCTGCAGCGCGCTTTCCAGGTAATAGCTCTCGCTCAACAGGGGCTGTGCTTCCTGTTCGCCGCCCTCGACGACCAGGCCGACCGGCCGGCGGCGCCAGCGTTCGTCCAGCAGCACGGTCGCGCCCGCCGTCGTCTCGCCTTCTATGGTCAGCAGGGCAATGCGGTTGCGCATTTCGGTCGGCAGGTCGAGCAGTGCCCGCGCCTCGCGCTCGCCCGGCTCGAATATCAGCGGTGCCTTGGTGACGATGCGGCCGTCGCCGGCGATGGCCAGAACGGCGGCCTCCGCGGCGCCCTCGGGATCGGCGCGCAGCGCACGGGCGACCAGATCGACGCCGTCGGTGGCGGGTGCGAGGGCGAGGCGGGCGAGGGCGTCCCCTTCTTCGCGCAGCACCCTCAGGCTGCCGAGCCGCTGTAGCGCGGCCGCCAGTTCGTCGCTGTCGGGCCCGGCCAGGCCATCGGCGAGCCAGACTACGTTGGCCTGGCCGGGCAGAACGAGCGCCTCGACGGCGCGCAGGGCGGCGCTGCGGTCGGCGGGCCAGGGTTTCGGCCGCAGGCCCTGCAGCAGACGCCGGGCCTCGGCGGCAGACAGCAGGCCGCTCGCCTCGGGCGGCGAATCCTGCGCGCTGGAGGCCGTGGTCAGGACCACCACGGGGCGGTCCTCGCGTTCGGCCTGGGCCAGCAGGTTGGTCGCGGCAACCTGGCGGGCCGGCCAGAAGCGGGCGGCCGACCAGCCGTCGTCGACGACCAGCACCAGGGGGCCGCTGCCGGCAAGGCGTGCCTGCGGATTCAGCAGCGGCTGTGCCAGAGCCAGAATGATCAGGGTGACGATCAGCAGCCGCAGCAGCAGCAGCCACCAGGGCGTGCGCGCCGGCGTTTCTTCCGGCGCCTTGAGGCCGGCCAGCAGGCGGATCGCGGGAAACACCATGCGGCGCGGCGCCGGCGGTGTGAGGCGCAGCAGCAGCCACAGCACCGGCAGGCCGAGCAGGGCGAGCAGCAGCCAGGGTTGTGCGAAGGCGAAGAGGCCGAGGCTCAGCATATTACTGCACCGCCTGGGACAGGGTGGTGTAGAGCCGCAGCAGCGCCGCCTGTGGCGGCTGGTCGCTGCGGTGGAAATCGCAGCTCCAGCCGAGCGCCCGGCAGATGTCGCGCAGGCCCTCACGCTGCGCCTGCAGGCGGCGGGCGTAGTCGCCGCGCACCGCCTCGACGCGCGAGACCAGCCAGGAGGGTTCCTGCTCCAGCCCGTCGAAGCGGACCCGCCCGTCGTAGGGCAGGCTCTCCTCGGCCGGATCGAGCACCTGCAGCAGCACGCCGCGCTGGCCGCTTTCGCCGTAGTAGCGCAGGGCCTTGTTGATGTCCTCCAGCGGCGAGAGGAAATCGCTGATGAATATCAGCTGCGCGCTGCGCGGCAGCGGCAGGCTCGGCGGCAGATTGTCAGCGATCGGCTGGCCGTTTTGCACCAGGGTGGCGATCTTGGTCAGGTTGGCGCGACTCGCCGAGGGACGCAGGCCGGAGCCGAGCAGGGCGACATGCTCGCCGCCGCGCATCAGGAGGACGGAAAGCGCCAATGCCAAGAGGTCGGCGCGCTCCCGCTTGCTCTGGTGGTTGCGGTCGGAGGTCCAGCCCATGGAGGCCGAGGTGTCGCGCCACAGCCATACCGACTGGGCGGCTTCCCACTCCATTTCGCGGACGAAAACCATGTCGGACTTGGCAGACTGGCGCCAATCGATCGACTGCGGCTGATCGCCGAGGTCGTAGTGGCGGTACTGCCAGAAGGTCTCCCCCTGTCCCACCCGGCGGCGGCCGTGTACTCCCTGGGCCACCGTAGCCGCGACGCGCTCCGCGGCGACCAGCAGCGGCGGCAGCGTGGCGGCCAGTTGCTCGGCACGATGCCGCAGCGGAAGGGATTTCGTCATCGGGTGATCGGAGTCTCCGCTGCTGTCACAAATAGGGGGCGGTGAGATGGGAGATGATGTCGTCGAGGGTGACCCCATCGGCGCGCGCCGCGAAGCTGAGGGCCATGCGATGCTTCAGCACCGGGTGCGCCAGGGTGATGACGTCGTCGACCGAAGGTGCGAGGCGGCCGTCCATCAGGGCGCGGGCGCGCACCGCCAGCATCAGGGCCTGGCTGGCACGTGGGCCGGGGCCCCAGGCCACCTGGCTGCGCACTTCTTCGAGTTCGCTGGTGCCCGGGCGGCCGTTGCGGACGATGGCAAGGATGGTTTCCACCACGCTCTCGCCGACCGGCACGCGGCGCACCAGGCGCTGGACCTGCATCAGTTCCTCGGGGTTCATCACCGCCCTGGCTTCGCTCTGCTGCACCCCGGTGGTCTCGATCAGCATCTGGCGCTCGGAAGACATGTCCGGATAGCCGACGTCGATTTCCATAAGGAAGCGGTCGAGCTGCGCTTCGGGCAGCGGGTAGGTGCCTTCCTGCTCCAGCGGGTTCTGCGTCGCCAGCACGTGAAAAGGGGTCGGCAGGTCGTGGGAATGACCGGACACCGTGACGCGGCGCTCCTGCATGGCCTGCAGCAGGGCCGACTGGGTGCGCGGGCTGGCGCGGTTGATCTCGTCGGCCATCAACAGCTGGCAGAACACCGGGCCGGGGATGAAGCGGAAGCTGCGGCGGCCGGTGTCGCTTTCCTCCAGCACCTCGGAGCCGAGGATATCCGCCGGCATCAGGTCGGGGGTGCACTGGACGCGCTTGTCTTCCATCCCGAAGACGGTGCCGAGGGTCTCGACCAGCCGGGTCTTGGCGAGGCCCGGCACGCCGATCAGCAGGGCGTGGCCACCGGCCAGCAGCGTGATCAGTGTTTGATCGATGACCTGCTGTTGGCCGAAGATGACCCGGCCGATAGACTGGCGGACCCGGGTGAGCTTGTCGCCCAGTTCCTCGATCTGTTCGGCGAGTTGCGCATCGGCGGCATCATCGGTGGTAATGGTGGGCGTTGTCACGGGACAGCATCTCCCAGCTGTTTGAGGGGCCGGTGGGCCATCGCCCGCTGGCGGGACACAACCAACCGCACGATCTTGACTATAAAGATAAGTCCATTCATGCCCGCTGACCAGTCGCCAGAGCAGAGTACCACGCCCTCACCCGGCGCCCCCGGAGCCTACGACATCCGAATCGCGCGTGACGGCACATGGTACCACGAGGGTGCCCCGATCGGACGAAAGCCCCTGGTGAGGCTGTTTGCCTCGGTATTGTGGCGAGACGATGACGGAGATTACTGGCTGCGCACACCGGTCGAGCGGGGCCGTGTCGACGTGGAGGACGTGCCCTTTACCGCGGTTGAACTTTCCGTGAAAGGTGAAGGGGACGGGCAGATACTCGCCTTTCGTACCAACCTGGACGACTGGGTGGAGGCCGATTCGCAACACCCCCTGCGCGTGGCGGTAGATACTGAAAACGGCCGGATCAGCCCCTATATCGTGGTGCGGGACCGACTGGAGGCCCGCGTCCTGCGCCCTGTCTACTATGAACTGGCGGAGCTGGCGGTGGCGCCGCCGGCGGGGGCGGACTGGCCGGAGGATTGTCTTGGCGTGTGGAGCAATGGAGCGTTCTTTCCCCTGGGAGCGGCCGGGTGACCAGCGGGCCCGGTGAGCAGCAGGCAGGCGTCGCGCCATGAAGGCGGATGATCTGCTCGAGCGGCTGGCGCGCCTGCCGGCGCCGCGCACCCGCGGCGCGCCGGCAGGCCCGGATACCCTGCGCGGCGACCATGATCTGAATCCGGACATCTACGATCCCAAACGCCCGCTGCGCGACGCTGCTGTGCTGGTGCCGATCATCGACCGGCCGGCCGAGCTGACGGTGCTGTTCACGCGGCGCAGCGCGCACCTGCCCGATCACCCCGGCCAGATCAGTTTTCCCGGCGGCGGCATCGATCCCGGCGATATCGATGCCGAAGCGGCCGCCCTGCGCGAGGCGGAGGAGGAGGTCGGACTCGCGCCGCGTCACGTCACCCTGCTCGGCCGGCTCGACACCTATGTGGTGCGCACCGGATTCAGCGTGGTGCCGGTGGTTGCCCTGTTGCACCCGCCCTTCGATCTGCGTGCCGAGGCCGGCGAGGTCGACGAGATCTTCGAAGTGCCCCTGACGTTCTTCTGCGATCCCGCCAACCGCGCGCTGCACAGCCGCATGTTCCGCGGCGCCGAGCGGTTCTTCTTCGCCTATCCCTTCGGCGACTATTATATCTGGGGCGCCACCGCCGGCATCCTTTCCAACCTCTGCGACGTCCTGCGCGGGACGGAAATTCTGGACACCTGAGGAGACGGGATGCTGCGTGTACTGTTGACGGTCCTGCTGCCCCTGGCGGCACCCTTTCTGATCTATCTCGGCTGGATCTGGCTGGTGCGCGGCAAGGCCGCTTCCGGCGTCCTGACCGTCGACTGGCGCGAGACGCCCTGGCCCTGGATGCTGCTGATCGGCGTCAGCTGTGCTGTCGCCGGGCTGCTCTACCTTTACGTCTCGCAGGGCCATCCGGCCGGAACCAGGCTGGAGCCTCCTGCATTGGTCGACGGTGTCGTCGTGCCGAGCCACCCAGTAGAATGACCATGGCCTGAGGACGGAGGTTGTTCGGGCACGGCTTGCATGCGCCAGGGCCTGGCGTCAGGCTGCCCGCGACCATGCATGAGGCCCAGGAACCGGAGAAAAAGACCCGATGACGGCAGCGAGCCACAGCGCGTGCCTCGAACCGCAGGCCTGGATGATCGCGCCGGAAACCCGGGCGGTGGTCGCGGCGCTCACCGCGCGCGGGACAGAAATCCGCTTCGTCGGCGGCTGCGTACGCGACGCGCTGGCCGGCCGGTCGGTGAAGGATATCGACCTGGCCACGCCTGACCTGCCCGAGACTGTCATGGAACTGCTGCAGGCCGCCGGCCTCAAAGCAGTGCCGACCGGGCTCGATCATGGCACGGTGACCGCGGTTGCCGGGCACCGCCCCTTCGAGATCACCACCCTGCGCCACGACGTCGAGACCGATGGGCGCCGTGCGACGGTCGCCTTCACCGACGACTGGCAGGCCGACGCCGCGCGCCGCGACTTCACGTTCAATGCGATGTCGTGCACCCCCGACGGCCGCCTGTTCGACCCCTATGGGGGCTGTGCCGACCTTGCGGCAGGGCGGGTGCGCTTCGTCGGGGACCCGCGTGCGCGTATCCAGGAAGACTACCTCCGCCTGCTGCGATTCTTCCGCTTCCAGGCGCACTACGGCCGGGTGCCGCCGGACCCGGAAAGCTTGGCGGTGGCTCGCGAGCTGGCGCCGCGGCTCGACGGGCTCTCCGGCGAGCGCATCCGCAGCGAACTGCTGCGCCTGCTGGCGGCGCCCGATCCCGTCCCGGTGCTGCAGATCATGGTGGACAATGGCGTGCTGCAAGCGGTTCTGCCGCAGGTCGCGGGAACCGCCGTGCTCGCGAGCCTGCTCGGCCTCGACCTGCCGGAAGCCGCCGATCCGGTGCTGCGGCTCGGCGCGCTGCTGGCGCCCGGAAACGAGGAGGCACGCCGGGTCGCCGAGCGTCTGCGCCTGTCCAATGCCGAGACGGCGGAACTGGAGATGCTGGGCGAGCCGGAGACGGTGCTCGGCGAGGCGGCGGCCGTGCTGACTCGCGGCCGCGATGACGCCGTGGTGCGCCATGCCCTGGCGATCGCGCTCTACCGTGCGGGGCCGGCGCGGTTCCGCACTGCGCTGGCCATCGCCCTGGCCCGGCTGGTGACCGCCGACCCGGCCAGTCGCCCGCGGGCGGAGACCGGGCTCAGAGTGGCCCTCGAGGCTGCCGAGGCGTGGCAGGGGCCGCGCTTCCCGCTCGCCGGGGCCGACGTGCTGGCGCTCGGCTATGCCAGCGGCCCCGACGTCGGCAGCCTGCTGCGCGCGGTGGAGGAATGGTGGATCGACGAGGACTTCGCGCCGGATCGCGAGGCCTGCCTCGCCCGCCTGCGCGATGTGGCCGAGCGAATCTCGCCGCAGTTGCCGAAGGCGCCGGGGGCCTGATCCGCGAGGCCTAAGGCCAGGCCGCTTCCGGGGGCAGGCTCATGAGAATGGCCTCGACATTGCCGCCGGTTTGCAGGCCGAACTTGGTGCCGCGGTCGTAGAGCAGGTTGAACTCGGCATAGCGGCCGCGCCGGAACAACTGGTGGCGGCGCTGCTCTTCGGTCCAGGGCTCTGCCATGTGGCGCCGGACCAGCGCCGGGTAGATCTCCAGGAAGGCCCGGCCGACGTCCTGGGTAAAGGCGAAGTCGTCTTCCCAGTCGCCGCTGTCCAGGTAGTCGTAGAATATGCCGCCGACGCCGCGTGCCTCGCCGCGGTGGGGAATGAAGAAGTACTCGTCGCACCACTTCTTGAACTTCGGGTAGTAGGCCGGGTCGTGGCGGTCGCAGGCGGCCTGGAAGGCAGCATGGAAATCGGCGGTGTCCTGGTCAACCGTATATATCGGGTTGAGATCCCCGCCGCCGCCGACCCAGGACTTGGTGGTGACGATGTGGCGGGTGTTCATGTGCACCGCCGGGACCAGCGGCGAGCGCAGATGGGCGACCAGCGAGATGCCGCTGGCCCAGAAGCGCGGGTCTTCCTCGGCGCCGGGGATCTGCTTGGCGAAGTCCGGCGAGAAGCTGCCGTGCACGGTGGAGACGTTGACGCCGACCTTTTCGAAGACGCGGCCGCGCATCAGCGCCATGACACCGCCGCCACCTTCTGGACGGTCCCAGGCCTTGCGCTGGAAGCGGCCCGGCGGGACGGCGGCGAAGCGTTTGGCGTTGGCCCCGGACAGCTCGTCCTCCAGGGCCTCGAAGGCGGCGCAGATCCGGTCGCGCAATTCTTCGAACCAGGCCCGGGCCCGGGCCTTGTGGTCCTCGGTGGTCCCGGCTTCCGCCGACTTGCTGCTGCCTTCACTCAACGGTCCGCTCCTTCGTCCGCTTTGCCTGCCTGGTCGCTGGCCCCGTCGCTGGCCCCGTCGCTGGCCCGGTCGCCGCTGCGGAAACCGCCGGTCTGGCGCAGGGCCTCGCCCAGCACCATGGCGCCGGCCTGGGCCACGTTCAGCGATCGGCGGCCCGGCCGCAGCGGGATGACCAGGCGGGCGTCCGCCACCGCGTGCACCTCCGGCGGCACACCGGCGGATTCGCGCCCCAGCAGCAGAATGTCTGTCGCCGCGAAGGCGAAGTCGGTGTACGGCCGATCTCCCCCCGTGGTCAACAACAGCAGGCGCGGCGCGCCGGCCCCGGGGCCGGCTGCCTCGGGATTGGGCCACAAAGCGGACCGGAAGGCATCCCAGCTGCGGTGCCGGCGCACCTCGGCGAGGCTGTGGTAGTCCAGGCCGGCCCGCCGCAGCCGGCGGTCGTCGAGCAGGAACCCGCAAGGTTCGATGATGTCCAGGCCGACCCCCAGACAGGCGGCCAGGCGGATCAGGGCACCGCAGTTCTGCGGAATGTCGGGCTGATAGAGGGCGATGCGCATGATGCAGGTAGAACGCAGCCGTTAATCGGTTCAATGCATGGGCGAATCTTATCATTTCCCCGACTGCTAACGGGCTTTGCGTTCGCCGGAAATTTCCTCTATATCGGGCCCCACAAAGGGGTGTCTGGGCCTCGGGGGCGGCAGCATGCCGCATCCTGCGAGCCCTGTCGCGCGGTAAGGTTTGGGTCACTGACGGGCCGCAAGGGTCCGCAACGGGACGATCAGGGTCTTGTCCGCCAAGAACTCCGAAAGAGGATCGTAGGGGAAATAGACGCATGGCAGATACCGCCACAACCGCGCAGGCTGGCTCCGGCGAAACGCGGCGCGACTTCTTGTACCTTGCTGCCGCCGGCATGGGCGCCGTCGGTGTGGGTTGCGTGGCCTGGCCGCTGCTCGACACCATGAACCCCTCGGCCGAGGTTCTGGCTCTGGCATCGACCGAGGTCGACCTGGGGCCGATCGCCGAGGGTCAGCGCATCACCGTCACTTGGCGCGGCAATCCGGTGTTCATCGACCACCGCACGCCGGAGCAAATCCAGGAGGCCGAGGCGGTTGATGTCGCCGAACTGCCCGATCCGCAGCCCGACGCCGAGCGTGTCGAGCAGCCGGAATGGCTCGTGGTCATCGGGGTCTGCACCCACCTGGGTTGTGTGCCGCTGGGCCAGAAGACGGGCCAGAGCCGCGGTGAGTTCGGCGGCTGGTTCTGCCCCTGCCACGGCTCGCATTAC
>DAIQBR010000017.1:10623-10830 GCA_036781105.1 Kiloniellaceae bacterium | reverse complement strand
ATCCGCAAGGGTCCCGCCCCTCTCAACCTCCCGGTGCCGCCGTATGAGTTCACCGGCGACAGCACCATCGTGATCGGCTGAGGGGGGAACGATCAGCATGAGCGGCTTTCAGACCAACAGCCGGGTGATCAAGTGGATCGAACACCGCATGCCGGTGTTCTCCTTCCTGGATCACGCCGTTGGCTCCGGCTATCCGGCGCCTAAGAA
>DAIQBR010000017.1:3583-10513 GCA_036781105.1 Kiloniellaceae bacterium | reverse complement strand
TCGAGCGCATCATGCGCGACGTGAACTTCGGCTGGCTGCTGCGCTACATCCACATGAACGGCGCCTCGTTCTTCTTCATCGTCGTCTACATCCACATTTTCCGCGGCCTCTACTACGGGTCCTACAAGGCACCGCGCGAGCTCCTGTGGATGCTGGGCGTGGTGATCCTGCTGCTGATGATGGCGACGGCCTTCATGGGCTACGTGCTGCCGTGGGGCCAGATGAGCTTCTGGGGCGCCAAAGTGATCACCAACCTGTTCTCCGCCGTGCCGATCTTCGGCGAGGGCATCGTCACCTGGCTGTGGGGCGGCTTCACCGTCGACAACCCGACGCTCAACCGCTTCTACGCCCTGCACTACCTCCTGCCGTTCATCATCGTCGCCGTGGTGGTGCTGCACATCTGGGCGCTGCACCAGTTCGGTTCCAACAACCCGCTGGGCATCGATCCCAAGGGCCCGCAGGACAGGATCCCCTTCCACCCCTATTACACGGCGAAGGACGCCTTTGGACTGGGCGTTTTCCTGATCTTCTTCGCGGGGGTGGTGTTTTTCATTCCGAACTACATGGGCCATCCGGACAACTATATTCCGGCCGACCCCCTGGCGACGCCGGCGCACATCGTGCCGGAGTGGTACTTCCTGCCGTTCTACGCCATCCTGCGCTCGATCCCGGACAAGCTGCTCGGCGTGATCGCCATGTTCGGCTCCATCGCCGTGCTGTTCATCCTGCCCTGGCTCGACCGCTCGCCGGTCAAGAGCGGCCGCTTCCGTCCGGTCTTCCGCCTTTTCTTCGTGCTGCTGATCATCGATTCGGTTGTGCTGGGCATCGTCGGTGCAAAGCCGCCTGAGGGCCTCTGGCTGATTGTCGGCCGCATCGCCACGGCATGGTACTTCCTGCATTTCCTCGTGATCCTGCCGCTGCTCGGCGTCTTCGAGCGACCCAAGCCGTTGCCGACCTCGATCAGCGAGCCGGTGCTGAAGGGCGGCGGCGCCCCCATGGGCGGTGGAGCCACTGCCAAGCCGATGGAGAAAGCCTGATGCGCAAGGGACTGGTCTTTGGTCTGGCGGCCCTTGCCGCAATCGCTTCCCTGCCGGCGGCCGGGCCCGCCGGGGCGGCTGAAGGTGGCCCGCCGCTGCCGCAGTTGGAATGGAGTTTCGACGGCCCTTTCGGGACCTATGACCGCCACGCCCTGCAGCGCGGCCTGCAGGTCTATCGCGAGGTCTGCTCGGTCTGCCACGGTCTGAAGTACGTCGCCTTCCGCAATCTCGCCGATCTCGGCTACAACGAGGACGAACTTGAAGCGATCGCGGCCGAGTACCTGGTGACCGACGGTCCCAACGACGAGGGCGACATGTTCGAGCGGCAGGGATTGCCCTCCGACTATTTCCCCTCGCCCTTCCCGAACGAGAAGGCCGCGGCCGCGGCCAATGGCGGCGCCGCACCACCGGATCTGTCACTCATTGCGAAGGCGCGCCCGGGCGGTGCGGACCATACCTACGCGATCCTGACGGGCTACGAAGGGGTGGTATCGGACGCGGTCCTGCAGTGGATTTTCGAGCACGAGACGCAAAAGCGTGAGGAAGCCTACAAGGCCGCCTATGCCGAGTACCTTGAAAAGCTCGACGTCTACGAGGAGAAAGTGAAGACCGATCCGAGCGCCAGGAAGCCGGTCGAGCCGGAGGACCCTGGGCCGGTAGAGAGCATCGAAGACCTCGGGCTCGCGGACACATCGAACTTCAATGCGTATTTCCCGGGCTATGGCATCGCGATGGCGCAGCCTCTCTACGAGGACAGCGTCGAGTATGCCGACGGCACGCCGGCCACTGTCGAACAGATGGCCAGCGACGTTTCCCACTTCCTCATGTGGGCGGCGGAGCCGAAGCTGGAGGACCGCAAGCACACCGGCATCAAGGTATTGATCTTCCTGGTGGTCTTCACCGGGGTGCTCTATGCCGCCAAGCGCAAGGTCTGGAAGGACGTCCACTAGGACGCTTCCCGGGAGCCGCGTTTCACTGGAAAAGGCCGCCTTCTGGCGGCCTTTTTCGTTCTGCGGTCCGGAGGCCGCCTTGTGAAGGGCGCCGCCGTCGAGTAAAGGGAGTCCCTGAGCAGGATTTGGAGCAGGGGACAGTGCATGGCAGAGCCCGGAACCCCGCCGGTCATCGGAATCATCGGCGGCAGCGGTATCTATGAGATCGAAGGGCTGAAAGACGCCGTCTGGCGCAAGGTCGATTCGCCTTTCGGCGCCCCGTCGGACGAACTGCTGTGCGGCGCGCTCGACGGCCAGCAACTGGTCTTCCTGCCGCGCCACGGCCGCGGCCACAAGCTGCCGCCCTCCGGCCTCAACTTTCGCGCCAATATCGACGCGCTGAAGCGGGCCGGGGTGACCGAAATCCTCTCGCTCAGTGCCGTGGGTTCGCTGCGCGAGGACCTGCCGCCGGGCACCTTCGTCATCGTCGACCAGTTCATCGACCGCACCTTCGCGCGCGAGAAGTCCTTCTTCGGCCCCGGCATGGTGGCTCATGTCTCGGTTGCCGATCCGGTCTGCGCGCGGCTCGGCGATGCGCTTGAGGCCGCCGCCGGTGAGCTGGACCTGCCGGCGCGCCGGGCCGGCACCTACGTCGTGATGGAGGGCCCGCAGTTCTCTACCCGCGCGGAATCACAGCTCTATCGCAGCTGGGGCTGCGATGTCGTCGGTATGACCAACATGCCGGAAGCCAAGCTCGCCCGCGAAGCCGAAATTTGCTACGCGACGGTGGCGATGGTCACCGACTATGACTGCTGGCATGACGAGCATGCCCATGTCACCGTGGACCAGGTGGTGAAGACCCTGCTGGACAATGCCGACAAGGCGCGCGCCCTGATCAGGCAGGTGGTGCCGAAGCTGACCGGGCGGCAAGGTTCCTGTGAGAAGGGCTGCCACCACGCGCTGGACGCCGCGCTGATTACCCATCCGGAGGCGCGCGATCCGTCGCTGGCGGATCGCCTCGATGCGGTCGCCGGGCGCCTGCTCGGCGATTGACCGACACGGGGCGCGAGCGAGCCGGAGAACAGGATGGCCGAGGAGGCTGACGACATGAAGCTGGTGGTGACCGAAAAGGGGGTCGAGGCCGCGCGCCCGATCCGCGGCATCGACCACGTGCTGGTCGGGGTGCGCGATCTTGAAGCCGCACGCGAGACCTACCAGCGCCTCGGCTTCACCGTCTCGCCCCGCGGCCGCCACATCGGCTGGGGCACCGCCAACTACTGCATCATGTTCCCCGGTGACTACATCGAACTGCTCGGCATCGTCGACCCGCAACAGTTCACCAACAACCTGAACCGCTTCCTGGAGACCCGCGAGGGGCTGCTCGGCCTTGCCTTCGCCAGCGACGACGTGGCGGCAGCCGGCAGCGCGTTGCGGCGGGCCGGCATCGCCCCCGGCGAGATGCGCGACCTGAAACGCATCCTGGAGGATCCGGATGGCGAGGTCTGGCCGCGCTTCAAGCTGCTGCACCTGCCCCCCGAGGCGACGCCCGGCACCTCGGCCTTCATCTGCCAGCACCTGACGCCGGAACTGGTCTGGCGGCCGGAATGGAGCACGCACCCCAACGGCGCCACCGGCCTCATCGCCATGACCTCGGTGGTGAAGGATCCCTCCGCGCTGGCGATCCCCTATGCCGAGCTCTTCGGCTTCGACCGCGTGCGTGCCGGCGACGGCGTCGTCGAGGTCGACTGCGGCAAGACCTGGCTGCGCTTCACCACGGCGCAGATGCTGGGCCGCCTGCACCCCGGCCTGGTCGGCGCGCCGCGCCTGCCGACCCCCTGGCTGGCCGCCCTGCGCATCGCCGTCGACGACCTCGGCCGCTGCGCGACGCGACTGGAGCGCAACCACATGCCGGTGCACTGGGACGGGCCGCGCCTGCTGCGGGTGCCCGCCCAGGCGGCCTGCGGCGTGCTGCTGGAGTTCTCCGAAGAAGCCTAGCGTGCGAGGGGCGTCAGTCTGCCGCGACGTCCTCGGGGCGCAAGATCTGCGGCGCCAGGCGGCGGATCACCTCGTCGGCCTCGTAGACCTTGCCCACGTCGCGCGGTGCGATTCCGGTGAAGGGCTCGACCGTCAGTTCTGCCAGGTAGGCGGTGCGCTCCGTCTGAAAGCCGGAGGTCGCGTAGGCGCTGTAGTACGGCGGGCGGTAGCCGTAGGGACCGTAGAAGGGATAGGGGTCGTAGCGCTCGCGCGTGACCTGGGTGTAGCGCTCGGTCAGGCGGTCATGCACCGCAAAGCGGAAGGCGCCGAGTTCCAGGGTCAGTTCGGCAGCGCGGTAGAGCGCGTAATTTTCGGCACGCTCCTTGGAGGTCACCGAATTTCCCTGGAATTTTACTCGGTAGAGGCCCTTGCCGAGTTCCTCCTCGGCGTAGCCGTCTCGCCCGGCGAGCGGTGCATAGAGGCTCGGCTGCGGGGCGGCACAGGCGCCCAGCAACAACGTCGCCAGCAGGACCGCAACGCTTCTGACCATGCGAAAAGACATAGGCGCGGCCCGGGCGGTGGGCAAGCGCCCTCTTTGGGCTCTACAGGAGCGTGCGCTCCAGGAAGGCCAGGCTGCGCGCGCGGGCCAGGGCGGCGCTGTCCGCGTCGTAGGAACCGCGCATGTCGCAGTTGAAGCCGTGTCCGGCCCCCGGATAGGTGAAGAGCTCCTGCTTGGGATGCGCCTTGCCGATTTCCTTGACCTGATCCATCGGGATGCCGCTGTCTTCCTCGCCGAAGTGAAACATCACCGGGCAGGAAGGCTGCTCGTTTCGGCATTCGTGGATGTTGCCGCCGTAGTAGCAGACCGCGGCGTCGGGGTTCAGGCGGCAGGCGGCGAGCCAGGCGACCGAGCCGCCCCAGCAGTAGCCGATGACGCCGGTCTTGCCGGCCCCCTTGACGAAGCCGATGGCGGCGGCGACGTCGCTCATCGCCTGATCCCAGGAAATCTTGCCGCGAATCTCGCGGCCCCGGGTGATGTCGTCCTTGTCATAGCCCAACTCGATGCCGGGCTCGGCCCGGTCGAACAGGGCCGGCGCGACGGCCAAGTAGCCGTCCTCGGCGTAGCCGTCGGCCACCGCGCGGATGTGCTTGTTGACACCGAAGATTTCCTGCACGACCACCAGCCCCGCCTTCGGCTGGTCGGCCGGCCTTGCCACGTAGGCATCGAAGCTGTGACCGTCGTCCGCGGTCAGTTTCACCGTCTCGCCCATGCTGGTCTCCCTTGTGCCTTCGGCCTTTGGTCTACACAGTCCACGTCAACGTGCTGCCCCGCCGCGGGGTTCCCCCGCTCAGACGTTGAAGCGGAAGTGGAAGACGTCGCCGTCCTGCACGACGTAGTCCTTGCCTTCCGCCCGCATCTTGCCGGCTTCCTTGGCGCCGTTCTCGCCGTTGCAGGCGACGAAGTCCTCGTAGGCGATGGTCTCTGCACGGATGAATCCGCGCTCGAAGTCGGTGTGGATCGCCCCGGCGGCCTGCGGGGCGCGGCTGTTGCGCCGCACGGTCCAGGCGCGCGCTTCCTTGGGGCCGACGGTAAAGAAGGTGATGAGGTCGAGCAACTGGTAGCCGGCGCGGATGACGCGGGCGAGGCCGGTTTCCTCCAGGCCGAGGCTCTCGAGGAATTCCTTCTTTTCGGCTGGGTCGCCAAGGGCGGCGACCTCGGCCTCGATGGCCGCCGAGATCACCACGCAGGCGCTGCCGGTCTCCGCGGCGCGCTGTTCGACCAGGGCGGAGTAGGCATTGCCCGTGGCGGCGGCGTCTTCCTCGACGTTGGCGGCGTAGAGCACGGGCTTGGCGCTGAGCAGTTGCAGCTGGCGGAAGAGGGGGCGCTGGTCATCGCTGATGGCTACGCTGCGCGCCGGATTGCCGGCTTCCAGCGCGGCAATCACCGGCTCCAGGATCGCGAGGCGCTCCTTGGCATCCTTGTCGTTGCCGCGGGCGCGCTTGATGGCCGCGTCGCGCTGCTTCACCGCGGATTCGAGATCGGCCAGCATGAGTTCGGTTTCAACCGTCTCGGCATCGCGGATCGGGTCGACCGAGCCCTCGACGTGGGTCACCTCGCCGTCGAAGCAGCGCAGCACGTGCACGATGGCGTCGACCTCGCGGATGTTGGCGAGAAACTGGTTGCCAAGGCCTTCGCCCTGCGAGGCGCCGCGCACCAGCCCGGCGATATCGACGAATTCGAGAACGGTGGGGATCACCTTGGCCGACTTGCCGATCGCCGCCAGCTTGTCCAGGCGCGCGTCGGGCACCGGCACGCGGCCGACGTTGGGTTCGATGGTGCAGAAAGGATAGTTCGCCGCCTCCGCGGCGGCAGTCTCGGTGAGCGCGTTGAAGAGGGTGGACTTGCCGACGTTCGGCAGGCCTACGATACCGCAATTGAAACCCATAACTCGTTCTCGACCCTTGTCAGTCGTCGCTCCGGGATGATGGTGCCGGCGAAGAAGGCGATTGAGTCTCCGCTCCGCCATTGTCTGCTTTGCCCGCGTCCAGCGCCTTGCCTTCCGGCTTCGGCTTCTTGGGGCGCGGCGGGCTCATGATTTCGGCAACCCGCGACATGAAGCGCGGCGCCTCGCCGGCGGCAAGCAGGGGGATCTCCGCCGAGACGGCGTCGAGCAGCTTGTCGAGCCAGACCTTGTCAGCCTTGGCGAAGTCGCTGAGCACGTGGCCGTGCACCAGCTCCTTGTCGCCGGGATGGCCGACACCCAGGCAGAACTCCTTGCCGATGTGGGCTTCCAGCGAGCGGATGCCGTTGTGGCCGCCGGTGCCGCCGCCCTGCTTCACGCGCAGCTTGCCGGGCGCCAGGTCGATCTCGTCATACAGCACGATGACGTTCTCGGGCGCCAGCTTGTAGAAGCGCAGGGCCTCGCCCACGGCGCGGCCCGACTCGTTCATATAGGTCTGGGGCTTGAGGGCGAGGACCTTCTCGCCGG
>DAIQBR010000017.1:0-3543 GCA_036781105.1 Kiloniellaceae bacterium | reverse complement strand
GCAGTCCGCCTGGAAGCGATTGCGCCAGGGCGAAAAGGAATGGCGGCGGACGATCTCGTCCACCGCCATGAAGCCAATGTTGTGCCGGTTATCGGCATAGCGTGGGCCCGGATTGCCGAGCCCGGCAAGCAACAGCATGCTGGCCACCCTTTGCGGAGGGACCCGGCCTTAGTCCTCGCTGGACTCGCTCTCGCCGGCCTCTTCCTTCTCGGCCTCTTCTTCACCCTCGGCCTCGCCTTCGGCCTGCGCCTCGGCGGTCTTCAGCGAGGTCGGCGGTCTCGTCGCGCACGACGGTCGGCGCGGCGATGGTCGCGATGGTGAAGTCGCGGTCGGTGATGGTCGGACGTACGCCGTCTGGCAGCTTCACCATGGAGATGTGCACGCCGTCGCCGATGTCGAGACCGGAAAGGTCGACCTCGATGTACTGCGGGATGGCATCGGCCCGGCAGGCCAGCTCGATCTCGTGACGCACCACGTTCAGCACGCCGCCCTCGTTGAGGCCCGGGCAGTTCTCTTCATTGATGAAGTGCACGGCCACCTCGACGTGAACCGAGGTGGTGGCGGAGACGCGCAGGAAGTCGATGTGCACCGGAAAGTCGCTCACCGGATCGAACTGGACGTCGCGGGCGAGCACGCGCTCGGCCTTGCCGTCCACCTTCACGTCGAAGAGGGTGGAAAAGAAGCCGCCCTGGTGCAGCAGCTTCTTCAGCAGCCGCTCCTCGACGGTAATCATATTGGGGTCCTTCTTGGCGCCGTAGATCACGCCGGGCACCTGCCCGGAACGACGTGCGGCCCGGGCTGGCCCCTTCCCGGCCCGGTCCCGCGCAAGGGCGGGCAGCTCAACAATGTCAGCCATACTCCAACTCCTTCACGAATGAAGCGGACGCCGGCCTTCGCCATCCGTCCGCAGCGCCCGACCCGGCCTCCAGGGGTGCCGGCATCGGAAAAACTCAAAACTCACATCGGCGCTACAGCGCCGGCCCTACATAGCGGGCACATCAAACAGGCTCGATACCGACCGCTCGTCGCTGATGCGCTGCATGGCATCGCCGATCAGCGGAGCGATCGAAATCTGGCGGATGTTCTGCGCCACCCGCACCGCCTCGGTCGCCTGGATGCTGTCGGTCATGACCAGTTCCTCCAACGGCGAGGAACTGACCCGGGCCACCGCCCCGCCCGACAGCACCCCGTGGGTGATATAGGCGGAAACCGAGGTGGCCCCGGCATTCTTCAGGGCGACGGCGGCGTTGCACAGGGTGCCGCCCGAGTCGACGATGTCATCCACCAGGATGCAGCGCCGCCCCTCCACGTCGCCGATGATGTTCATCACCTCGGAAACCCCGGCACGTTCGCGGCGCTTATCGATGATCGCAAGGTCCGCGTCAAGCGGTTTGGCGATGGCCCGGGCCCGCACCACGCCGCCCACGTCGGGGGACACAATGGTCAGGTTGCCCTTGCCGTTGCGCTCCATGATGTCCTTGGTAAACACCGGCGTGCCGAAGAGATTGTCGGTCGGAATGTCGAAAAAGCCCTGAATCTGGCCGGCGTGGAGTTCCAGGGTCAGCACCCGGTCGGCCCCGGCGGAGGTGATCAGGTTGGCCACCAGCTTGGCCGAGATCGGCGTCCGGGGGGCCGACTTGCGGTCCTGGCGGGCGTAGCCGAAGTAGGGCAGAACCGCGGTAATCCGCCGCGCGGAGGCCCGTTTCAGGGCGTCCATGGCGACCAGCAGCTCCATCAGGTTGTCGTTGGCCGGGTAGGAGGTCGACTGGATGATGAAGACGTCCTCGCCGCGCACGTTCTCGTGGATCTCGACGAAGACCTCCATATCCGAGAAGCGGCGCACGCTGGCCTTGGTTAATTCCAGGTTCAGAAAGGCGGAAATCGCCTCGGCCAGCGGCCGATTGCTGTTCCCGGTCATGATCTTCATGTTGGTTTCCCTAGAGCCCTACTCGCTGGGCATGGGCCGTCGGGCGCAGCGCCGGAAGCGCCGAGCAGCCCTCCCCCTTGGGCCCAGGCGGGCGGACCATATCAACGCCTCCGGGCCCTGTAAACGGCCTTGCCGGGTCTTTGCGGACGGCTTTTGCCGGGGGCTTTCCCGGTCACCTTCCGGGTGAGAAAGTGGCGGAAAATCAACCCTGCGGCTGTGCCGGCGAGGGGCGATCGGGGGTGGGCCTACATGAAGAAGCAACTGGCCAGCAGGCCCAGCAGCAGGAACAGCACGAAGATGGTCAGGTGGGGCATCACAAGGGTTCCGGGTCTGCCGGGTGCCGTCAGCGGCAGACCAGTTCCAGGCCGCTGCGCGACAGTACCTCCGGCGCCGCCTCGGTGACCAGGCTGGTGCGGCCCAGGGTCATGGCCACCCCGGCCTCGGAATTGAACAGAATCATGTGGCAGAACACCACCATGCCGGGGGCGAAGGGCACCGGATTGCCGTGGTAAAGCATCGGCCAGTCCATCCAGTTGGGCGCGAAGGTGGTGCCCAGCGAGTAGCCGCAGGCGTTGAGCCGGTGGGCCTGGTAGCCGGCGGCGTCCATCACCCGGCTGTGGGCGTCGAAGGCCTCACCGAAGGTCCTGCCCGGCCGCAGGTTGTCCTCGACGGCCTCCAGGGCGTCGCGGGCCACCGCGTGCATCTCCCGGTGCAGGGCCAGGGGCTCGCCGATCGGCACCGTGCGCATCATGGCGGCGTGGTAGTGGCGACAGGTGCCGGCCCATTCCAGGGTCAGCTGATCCCTTGCATCGAGGCTTCGCCGGCCGGTGTGATAGCGGCACAGCAGGGCCTCCGCTCCGGAGCCGATGATGAACTCGTTGGCCGGGTCGTCGCCACCGCCGGCGAAGATGGCGCCGTGCATGGCGGCCAGGATGTCGCCTTCGAAGGCGCCGGGCCCGGTCCGCTCGAGGCCGGCCTGCCAGGCGTCGTCGGCCAGCGAGGCCGCCTCGCGCACATAGGCGATCTCCGCCGGGCTCTTCACCACGCGCAGGCGGCTGACCAGGGTCGAGGCATCCTCCAGCGCGCAGAAGCCGTCGAGCGCCGCGTCGAGCCGCTTGCCGTTGGCCGCCGTCAGGCCGTAAGCCTCGTACTCGACGCCCAGGCGCTTGCCGGCGCAGCCGAAGGCTTCCAGGATCCCGCGCAGCTCGACCGCCGGATTGGCCTCTGGCCCGTCGACCCAGATGCGGATGTCCTTCACCACCGACGTCTGCTCGGCCTGGCGCCGGTCGGCCGAGCGGGTCAGCAGCATGAGCCGCCCGTCGGCGCCCAGGTAGAGACACTGGAAGAAGACGTAGCCGAAGGTGTCGTAGCCGGTCAGGTAGTACATGCTTTCCTGCCGGAAGATCAGCAGGCCGTCGAGGCCCGCCTCGCCCAGCAGCTGGCAGGCACGGTCGCGCCGGCCGGCCAGCTCCGCCTCACTGAAATGCAGCGGCATAGAGGTTATGGTTCCAGATAGATGGCGGAGAGACCGCGGCCGTAGTCCCGTTCCTTGCGGTGGCAGGCGCGGCGGTAGCTGAAAAAGCGCTCGTCCTCGGCGCAGGTATCGCCAGGCAACG
>DAIQBR010000016.1:16773-22630 GCA_036781105.1 Kiloniellaceae bacterium | reverse complement strand
CACCTACAAGATCCTCTACAACGACGCCGTCGCGATGACCGGCGGCCAGGCGGTCGACGGGCCGCTCGATCCGGCGATGATCACGCGCCAAGTGGCCGCCGAGGGCGTACAGCGCATCGTGGTGGTCAGCGACGACCCCGAGAAGTATCCCCTGGGCGTCGATTGGGCGCCCGGTGTCACCGTCGAGCACCGCGACGACCTGGACCGCGTGCAAAAGGAGTTGCGCGAGACGGCCGGCGTCACCGTTCTGCTCTACGACCAGACCTGCGCCGCCGAAAAGCGCCGCCGCCGCAAGCGCGGCCGCTATCCCGATCCGCCGCGCCGGGTCTTCATCAACGAGGCGGTCTGCGAGGGCTGCGGCGACTGCTCGGTGAAATCCAACTGCGTCTCCGTGGTGCCGGTGGAAACCGAGTTCGGCCGCAAGCGCGCCATCGACCAGTCGTCCTGCAACAAGGACTACTCCTGCCTGAACGGCTTCTGCCCCAGCTTCGTGACGGTGCACGGCGGCAAGATCCGTAAGCAGCAGATGGCCCGCGAGGGGGCCGGCACCGCGGTCTGGGAGGCCTTGCCGGAGCCGCAGCCGCCGGCGCTCGACTCGCCCTACGGCATCGTCATCACCGGCGTCGGCGGCACCGGTGTGGTCACCATCGGCGCCCTGCTGGGGATGGCCGCCCACCTGGAAGGCCGCGGCTGCTCGGTGCTCGACATGGCCGGCCTGGCGCAGAAGGGCGGCGCGGTGGTCAGCCACGTGCGCCTGGCGCCGCAGCCCGACGACATCCACGCCGTGCGCATCTCCGCCGGCAGCGCCAGGCTGGTGCTGGGCTGCGACCTGGTGGTCGCCGCCGGCTTCGAGGCGCTGTCGAAGATGACCACCGGACGTACCCGCGCGGTCATCAACAGCCACCAGGTGATGACCGGCGACTTCACCCGCAAGCCGGACCTCGCCTTTCCGGGCGACGAGATGGAACGGCTGATCGCCGAGGCCGCCGGGCCGGGCCAGGCGGATTTCCTGGATGCCACGCGCATCGCCACGGCGCTGCTCGGCGATTCCATCGCGACCAATCTCTTCATGCTGGGTTACGCCTGGCAGAAAGGGCTGGTGCCGCTCGGCGCGGAGGCCATCGACAAGGCCATCGAACTGAACGGCGTCGCCGTCGAAGCCAACCGCGCCGCCTTCCTCTGGGGCCGCCGCTCGGCCCATGACCTCGCCGCCGTCGAGAAGGCCGCGGCGCCGCGCGCCGAACCGAAGAGTCACGATCTGTCAAAGAGCCTCGACGAACTGGTTTCCCGCCGCGTCGCGGAGCTGACCGAGTACCAGAACGCCGCCTACGCGGCGCGCTACAGCGCCCTGGTCGAGAAGACCAAGGCGGCCGAAGCATCGCGCACGCCGGGCTATGCCGGCCTCACCGAGGCGGTGGCGCGCTACTACTTCAAGCTGCTGGCCGTGAAGGACGAATACGAGGTGGCGCGGCTCTACAGCGCGCCCGCCTTCCGGCGCGGCCTGCGCGAGCAGTTCGCCGGCGACTACAAGCTGTCGCTCCACATGGCGCCGCCGCTGCTCGCCCAGCGAGACCTGGAAACCGGGCATCTGAAAAAGCGTGAATTCGGCCCCTGGATTCTGACGGCCATGCAGGTTCTGGCGAAGCTGAAGGGGCTGCGGGGAACGCCGCTGGACATCTTCGGCTACAGCGCCGAGCGCAGGATGGAGCGCAAGCTGATCGCCGACTACGAGACCCTGATGGACGAGGTGCTGTCCGGCCTGACGCCCGACAACCATGCGCTTGCGGTGGAACTGGCGGCGATACCGGAGAAGATCCGCGGCTTCGGCCACGTGAAGGAAACCCACCTGAAAACCGCCAAGGCCTGCGAAGCGGACCTTCTGGCGGCCTTCCGCGACCCCGCCCTGCGCCAGCAGACCGCCGCGGCCGAATAGAGTTCTAACGCTCCGGCGCCGCCGGCTGCTCCTCGCCCATTGCCTCGAGCATGCTGTCGGCGCGGCGGGTGGCCGCCTCGAATTGGTCCTCGAAGGACTTCAGGCGCTTCTTGGGCTCCTGGTAGTAGGCGGTCAGCTTCAAAGCCTGGATGAAGAGGCGGTTGACCAGCCGGCCCCAGAACCGCATGGGCCGCTCGAAGTCGAACAACAGGATGACCCGCTGCTGCTGCGTGTCGTTCAGCACCTCGTGGTCGTAGGTGTCGTCAAAGACCAGGCATTTGCCCTGCTCCCAATTGTATTTGCGGTCCTCGATGCGCATCCAGCAGTCCTCGCGCCGCTCCGGCACGATGAGCCCCAGATGGCAGCGCAGGATGCCCTTCGTCACACCGCGGTGCGGTGTGATGTGATAACCGGGCTCAAGGATGGAAAACCAGGCGGTCTGCAGCTTGGGCACCTGCTCCAGCAGCTCTGTGGTCCTCGGAACGTGCCGGCAGTTCTTCTCCAGCTTGTCGCCGAAGCCATAGAGGATGAAGGTCCGCCATTGCCGGTCACGGGCAATCTTCATCTGATCGATGGAGACCTCCTCGAAGGCCGGCACGCTTTCCTTGAACTTGAGAACGCCTTGCAGTTCGGCGTTGATCTCCTGCCAGTGCGTCTCGAAGGGCTTCAGGAAGGAAAATTCCGCGGCGTCGAGCACGGGGTCGTTGCTGACCAGGGACTGTTCGGCAAGGAAACCGCGCAAGCGGCGGATCAGGCGTTTTCCCGCCTTCTTTACCGTCTTCCGCCTCCGCTTGCGGAAATCCTCGCTGACAAGCGCCACGTCTTCTTTCCTTAGCCTGGCTGGCGCTCCGCCGGCTGCGGTGCGACTTCCCGCACCAGCCGCGCCAAGCGCTGGAGTTCCCGATCCGGCAAGTCATCATAGCACGGAAGGATCACCAGCTTCGACAGCAACTCGCCGGCAGTATTGGGGGCAAGGTGCGGGCGATCCGCCGGTGCGGATACGGCCTGGTTGCGGCTGAGCCCGGCCACGTCGAATCCATGCCGTCGCAAGCGGGCAATGAACCCGAGCGGCTCCTCGACCACCGTCGGGAAGACCCAGTAGTCGTGGTGGGCGTTTCCGTGACCCGGCAGGGGCAGACTGCCGGCCAGCAGCTCTTTCAACCGGCGGCCCTTTTCCGCCCGCCGCGCCAGCGTTGCCGGCTGGAAGGTGGCGAGGCGCCGGCACAGCAGTGCCACGAGAGCAGGCGAGGGGCGGATGCGCAGGCTCTTGGCCTGCTTGAACTTGGCAACGTTGCGCACTTTCTCGGACACCGAGTCCTCGAAGTCCTTGCCGCGCCAGGCGTAGAAGCGCTGCATGCAACCGAAGACCAGCGGCAGCGCAAGAAACTTCAGAGCAGCGAACTGCAGGGTCCGCTTGGCCTGGCGCTTGACCGGCTGGATCGGATAGGTCGCCTGGATCGCCCGCATCTTCTCCAGCAGCGCCGGGTTTCGCACGTTGACCAGGGCGCCGCCCAGGGCGGTGGCGTTCTTCAGCGGTCCAAAGGAGAACATGATCACATCGGACTTCGGGTGGCCGGGATAGCCGCGCCCGTTGAAGGCCTGGGCGCAGTCTTCCACGACGATGAGCCCGGCCTCGTGGGCAGCGTCGATCAGGTGCTCGAAATCCAGCCGGCATCCGAAGAGATGCGCCACCACCAGAACCTTGGCGCGCGGCGAGAGCGCCTGCCGCAGGGACTCCGCCGTCGGGGTGATGCTCGCCAGATCGAAGTCCAGCGGCACCGGGACATAGCCTTCGCGCTGGACGATGCTGATCATGCCCTTGATGTTGACGGCCGAGAAGACCACCTCGTCGCCCTGCTGCAGTTCCAGAGCCTGCAGCAGCAGGTCGAAACCGCTGCGCACCGAGAAGCACAGCAGGGTGGATTCGCCGGGCCAGTAGGATTCGGCCTGGCGGGCCAGGCCTTCGCGGTCCCCTTCCTTCAGGCAGGCCAGGGCGCCTGCGGCGAGATCGGCCCAGCCGATCTGCAGCTTCATGCGCGGCCACAACTTCATGATGCAGTACCGTCCATAATTCCCCCCAAGAACACGCGCCCGAACGAGCGCCCGCGACCATCACGCATCTGGCGGCGCGGAACTTACACCGCAGCACTGTAAAAATCCAGCGGCCCGGGGCCGTGCCGAGGGGCTGGCCGCGGCGCTGCTGCTGCAACAGACGTGAAAGACCCTAGGCGCGCGGCTGTGGTCCCGCACTCTTGGGCAGGCTGACGCCGATCATGCAGTCGCGGGTAACGAGCCCGGCGAGATCCTCCTCGCTCCAGCCTTCGGTGCCGGCCGGCCGCCGCGGCAGCACCATGTAACGCAGGTCGGCGGTCGAGTCGTGCACGCGGACCTCGATATCGTCGGGGATCGTCGTGCCGAACTCGGCGAGCACGGCACGCGGTTCGCGCACCGTGCGGCTGCGATAGGCGCGCGACTTGTACCAGTCCGGCGGCAGGCCGATCAGCAGGCGCGGGTAGCAGGAACAGAGGGTGCAGACGATGACGTTGTGCACGCCAGGAGTGTTCTCCACCGCGCGGATCGGAATCCCCCCGGCGTCGATGTCGAGTTCGGCCGCCGCGGCATTCACGTCCGCCAGCATGCGCGCCTTGAAGGCCTCGTCCACCCAGGCCCGCGCCACCATGCGGGCGCCGGCAGCCGGGCTCTTGGCATCGATGGACTCCAGCATGGCGCGCAGCTCGTCGGCGGTGAAAACGCCCTTCTCGATGAGCAGATCGCCGACCGCCTGGGTCATCGCCTGATAATGGGTGAGCGGCGTCTCCTCCAGGTCCGGCTGGAAGGGATGCGATCCCTGGGAGTGGTCATGGTGATGATCGTGGTCTTGAGCCATCAGGGCTTCTCCTCTTCCGGCTCCAGCCAGTTCTCGTAAATGTCGACCACGGTGCTGTCCCTGGTGGCGCCGCGGTAGCCGTCCCACAGCTCTGCCGTCTCGAAGACCACCCGGTAAAGCGGCAGCGCCGGCTCGCCGCGGCGGCCGTAGGCAAGTTCCTCCGGGTTGCGGTAGGGGCCCAGCACCTCGCTCACCCGGCCGGACTTGCCGCGCACGAAGAAAGGCGTGCGCACGTGGCCCGGCGGAAAGGCCGCGCGCACGCGCACGGTCTCGCCAACGGCAAAGCGCGCGCTCAAGGCTGCTTCCCGCTGGTGCCCGCCGGCCAGGCTTCGGTGATCTCCGCCATGCGCCGGCCGAGCTCGTCGACGGAGAGCACGCCCTTCTCGATCAGGTTGTTGGTGATCGAGGCGATCCAGCGCTCGTAGTAGCTCATCTCGTCGTAAGCGCCGGGGCCGAGTTCCTCGATGCCGCGGCGCAGCTCGTCGGTGGTGATGAGACGGCGCTTGGAGTCGGCCAGCAGCCTGAGGATGGCGTCGACCCGCTTCTCCCAGGGTGCGTAGTCGTGCTCCGCCTGCTCCACCGGACCGGCCGGCAGGCCGCCCATGTCGTGGTGGCGGCGCAGCACCAGCTTGTCGTTACGTTCCTTGCTCATGTGCCTTCCTTGTTCTTTCTGGCCGGAAGTATCGGCCGTGCCGCCGAAAGGCGTCAATGGCCGGTACTGCCCGGCAAGATCTGCCCGGGCGGAAGGTGCGACCGGGCCGTCTTCTCCGCCAACAGGGTAAAGGCGTCATCGGCTGCGAGCGCGCGGCCTCAGCAGCGCAGCAAGGTGCAATGGTAAAGGCGCCGGCCAGGGCGCCCATGGCGCGGATATTGCAGGATTTTCCCGCGGCAAGGATTGACCACCGCAGCAGCCAGCGAGGACCTGATCCATGACGTCCATTGCATCCGGCTTTTCCCTTCTTCAGGGCGAGGCAAAGCCCCTCGACGACGATAAACCGGTGCTCAGGAAGTTTTCCGGCGGGGAGTTCGAGGAGCTT
>DAIQBR010000016.1:0-16725 GCA_036781105.1 Kiloniellaceae bacterium | reverse complement strand
TGTTCCACGCCCTGCGAAACGCCAGGCAGGCCAAGGTGGCCTTTCACACCCAGCAGATCGCCCAGGCGTCGACAGCCGACACGGTGGCCGCCGGGGCCGAGCCCGTGGAGATCGACAACGAGTCGGGTGCGGTGAAGGCTTTCCTCGACTACATGGCCAAGTCGCCCGAGGAGCGCTACTTCGAGGCTTTCCTGAAGGCCCGCGGCCTGACCGCGGAGGATTTTGAAGCGATGCCTCCCGCCAAGCAGCAGGGCATGCTGAAGGAGTTCGAGGACACGCTGAAGCAGCGGCTGGGGGATGCCACGGCGGAAAGGATCGCCCGCGCCGCGCGGCGCAACTGGCTCTGACGAGCCGCCTTGATTGACAGCGCGGCGGCCGGCCCGGCCTACCCCCTAGCCGACCATCCCGAGGGCCTGCTTGTAGAGATCCAGGATGGCTTCCTGCTCCTGGCGGTCGCCGGAGTCCATCTTGCGCAGGCGGACGACCTGGCGCATGACCTTGGTGTCGAAGCCCTCGCCCTTGGCCTCCGCATAGACCTCGCGGATATCGGCGGTCAGGGCCGCCTTTTCCTCTTCCAGGCGCTCGATACGCTCGACGAAAGTCCGCAGCCGGTCTGCCCCAATGCCGCCAGCATCAGCCATGCATAAACTCCTAATTCTTACGGGAATCGACCCTATTGAAGGGCGCCGAGACTAGCCGCCGGGCGGCGGGCTGACAACGTCCCAGGGCCGTGCAAAGCGGGGATAACCTGACCCGAATCGGGCCGTTCAGCTGTGCTTGTGGCTCTCGGCGAAGGCGGCTTTCTGCCCGGCCGTGGCTTCGGTCTGGTACTTGTCCTTCCACTCCTCGTAGGGCATGCCGTAAACGATCTCGCGCGCCTTGGCGTAGTCGAGGTCGAGGCCCTTTTCCTCGGCGGCAGCCAGGTACCACTTGCTGAGGCAGTTGCGGCAGAAGCCGGCGAGGTTCATCAGGTCGATGTTCTGCACGTCCGTGCGCTCGCGCAGGTGGGCCACCAGGGTGCGGAAGGCGGCGGCCTCCAACTCGGTGCGGGTCTTGTCGTCCATCTCTACGTCCTCCTTTGCGCCTGCTCCCGGCTCTCCCGTTAGATGGGCCGCGGGGCGCGCTTTGTCCAGGGTGCAGGCCGGCCTGTCCTAGGGTGCCTCGGGAACCGTGGCCTCGATCAGGTAGTCGACCACCTGGTTCAGGGCTTCCTGCTTGTCGGCGCCGTCGTAGCAGGCCTGGTTGAAGATCTCCAACTGCCGGTGCGCCGAGGTGCCGCGGCGCAGGATCTCGCGGGCATGTTCCACTTCCTTCAGGCAGCCGAGCACCTCGGCGTGGCCGCGGGTCAGTGCGATGATCTCCTCCAGCAGGTCCTTGTAGGGCACCACTTCGCCCCGTCCGTAGTCGACCAGGCCGTTATCGAGGCCGTAGCGCTGGGCGCGCCAGCGGTTCTCCGGGATCAGCATGTTGGAGTATTTGCGCCAGCGCTGGTTGTTGCGCTTCAGGACATAGAGCATGCGCAGCAGGCTGACGTAGAGCGCCGCAATGGTGACGCCGTCCTCCAGATGGGTACAGACGTCGGCAATGCGCATCTCCAGGGTCGGAAAGCGCGCCGAGGGCCGGATATCCCACCAGATCTTGGTGCCGTCTTCCAGCAGGCCGGCGCTCACCATGACGTCGAGATGGCGCTGGTATTCGCCGAAGCTGTCGAAGGTCTCCGGCAGGCCGGTGCGCGGCAGTTCATGGAACACCGAGAGGCGGTAGCACTTGAGGCCGGTCACCTCGCCGCGCCAGAACGGCGAGGAGGTGGAAAGCGCCAGCAGGTGCGGCAGGAAATAGGCGGCCTGCTGCATCAGGTCGATGCGCAGCTCGTCGTCGTCGAGGCCGCAGTGCACGTGCATGCCGCAGATGAGCAGGCGCCGCACGACCGCCTGCATGTCGCGGGCGAGGTCGTCGTAACGTTCCTTGCGGGTGTGCTTCTGGGTATCCCACTGGGCGAAGGGATGGGTGGAAGCGGCGATCGGCGCCAGGCCGTAGTCGCCGGCGATCCGCGCGATGGTGCGGCGCAGCTCGGCGAGTTCCGCACCCGCCTGGCCGACGGTGTCGCACTTGCTGGTGCCGACCTCGATCTGCGACTGCAGGAACTCCGGGCTGACGCGGTCTTCCAGCTCCTGCTCGCAGCGGCTCATCAGGCTGTCGGGGGGCGCGACGACGAGGTCGCGGGTCTCGCGGTCGACCAGGAGGTATTCCTCCTCCATGCCGACAGTAAAGCTCGGCTCGCGCCGCTCGCCCCCGCTGCTCATGCCCCGATCTCTCCTGCTATCGCCGCTCAATAGTGCTCGACGCGGTAGAGCGCCGGGTCGCCCAGCACCGCGTCGAGCGCCGCGGCGAGCCGCCCGGACCACTGCGTCGCGCCCTGCTGGGTGTCGATAAGGTCCTGGCGTATCTCGATCAGCACATTGGCGAGTCCGCGGCGGTCGCCGTGGGTGTGCTGGGTAAAGCCGTGGCCGTCGGCGCCGGAGTAGGGCTCGTTGTCGCCGACGGCGAGCCCCTCGCCACGCAGCCGTTCCAGGAGCGGGCGCGGCAAACGCGGGTCGCGGTTCCACAGGATACCGATTTCCCAGGGGCGCTGGAGGCCGTGCATGATGGGTGTGAAGGAGTGCATGGAAACCAGAGCCGGTGTCTTGCCGGCCGCCTGCATGGCATCGATCTGCGCGCCGATGGCCTCGTGATAGGGCCGGAAGAAGGTGTCGATGCGCGCCTGGCGCCGGGCCGCGTCGAGGTCGCGGTTGCCCGGCACGACGGTGCCGTCGCTGATCTCCGGCATCAGGGTCGGGTTGTCGAGCTGGCGGTTGGGATCGACGATGAGCCGCGAGAAATGGCTGAGCACCGCCGGCGCGTCGAGCCGCCGGGCGAGCTGGCGGGTTACCTCGGCAATGCCGATGTCCCAGGCGATGTGGCGGGTGAGCGCCGCCTCGTCGAGCCCCAAGCCCTCCAGCGCACGCGGGATGAAGGGCGTCGCGTGGTCGCAGATCAGCAGCAGCGGGGCCTGGCCGGCGCCGTTAAAGAGTTCGTGCGGACGCGGCTCATCGGGCGCCAAAAGCCCGGAATCCGGCGCGTTTTCAGGGGTATCGGTGAGTATTTCGACAGTCGACATAAGGCGCCGACTATAGCCGCCCGCGCGGCGCCAGGAAAAGCCCCCTGGCGCGCCGGGCCGGCTATTGCCGGGGCCGGCATTGCCAAAGCGGCGAGCCCTGCCGATACTCACGGCCATGAGCGAAGCCGAGCAAGCCTTGGGCATGGGTGCGGTCCGGCCCAACACCTTCTTCTGCATCGACGGCCACACCTGCGGCAACCCGGTGCGCCTCGTGGCGGCCGGCGGCCCGCAGCTGGAGGGCGCCACCATGATGGAAAGGCGCCTGGACTTCCTCGCCCGTTACGACTGGATCCGCACCGGCCTGATGTACGAGCCGCGCGGCCACGACATGATGTCGGGCTCGATCCTCTATCCCGCGACCCGTCCCGACTGCGACATCGCGGTCCTCTACATCGAGACCTCCGGCTGCCTGCCGATGTGCGGCCACGGCACCATCGGCACGGTGACCTTCGCGGTGGAGCGCGGCCTGGTGCAGCCGCGCGAGCCCGGCGTGCTGCGGCTGGAGACCCCGGCCGGGCCGGTCGAGGCGCGTTACGACGTGAAGGGCGGCTACGTCGAGTCCGTGCGCCTGACCAACGTCGGCTCCTACCTAGCCGCCGAGGGCGTCTCCGCCGACTGCCCGGAGCTTGGCCCCCTGACCGTCGACATCGCCTATGGCGGCAACTTCTACGCCATTGTCGAACCGCAGGCGAACTACGACGACGTCGCGCGGCTGACGCCGGGCGATATCCTGCGGCTGTCACCGCAGCTGCGGCGGGCACTGAACGAGGCCGTCGACATCGTTCATCCGGAAAATCCCAACATCCGGGGCGTCAGCCACATCCTGTGGACCGGCAAGGCGACGAAGCCGGAGGCGGACGCGCGCAACGCCGTCTTCTACGGCGACAAGGCGATCGACCGCAGCCCCTGCGGCACCGGCACCTCGGCGCGCATGGCCCAGCTGCATGCCAAAGGCCGGCTCAAGACCGGTGACAGCTTCGTGCACGAGAGCATCATCGGCAGCCTCTTCACCGGGCGTGTCGAAGCCGAGACGAAGGTCGGCAATCACAGCGGGATTATTCCCTCCATCGAGGGCTGGGCGCGCATGACCGGCCTCAACACCATCACCATCGACGACCGCGACCCCTACGCGCACGGCTTCCAGGTGGTCTAGCCGGCATGGCGCCTTCCCGTCACGAGCCTTCCCATAGCGGGCATTCCCATAGCGGAAATTCACACGGCAGCGACAACGAGACGCGCGTGCTCTGGGCCCTTGTGCTCACCGCCGGCTTCATGGCGGTGGAGGTCGTCGGCGGGCTGATCTCCGGCTCCCTCGCGCTGATCGCCGATGCGGCGCACATGCTGACCGATGCGGCCGCCCTGGCACTGGCCTGGTTCGCCTTCCGCATCGCGCGGCGGCCGGCCGACCCCAAACGATCCTACGGCTACCACCGCGGCCAGGTGCTGGCCGCCTTCGTGAACGGTGCGGTGCTGATCGTCATCGTCGCGGGCATTTTCATCGAGGCGGCCCAGCGCCTCGCCGAACCGGTGCCGGTGCAGGGCTGGACCATGCTGGCCGTCGCCGGCCTCGGCCTGCTGGTGAACCTCGCGGCGCTCTTCATCCTGCACGGCGGTGACCGGCGCAATCTCAACCTGCGCGGCGCGGCGGTGCACGTGCTGGGCGACCTGCTCGGCTCCGCCGCCGCGGTGGTCGGCGCCATCGTCATCCTGCGCACCGGCTGGACACCGATCGACCCGATCCTCTCCGTCCTGGTCGGCCTCCTGGTGCTGCGCAGCGCCTGGCTCATCGTGCGCGAGTCGGCGCACATCCTGCTGGAAGGCACGCCGGCGGAAATCGATCCCCAGGGCCTCAGGGCGGCGCTGATGGAGGACGTCCCCGCCCTGCTGGACGTCCACCACATCCATGCCTGGTCGCTGACCCCGGAGCGGCCGCTGCTGACCCTGCATGCCCGGGTCGGCGAGACCGCCGACGGCCAGGCGGTGCTGAAGAACATCAAGGAAGTGCTCGCCCGCCGCTTCGGCATCGATCATTCCACGGTCCAGATCGAGCGCGGCCGCTGCGGCGACGACTAGATCTGCAAACCGTTGAATTCGTGCGCATTCGCACAAACCTCCCCGACGCCACAGGACTATTGTCTTCTCGCCTGCCCGCAGGTGCGGGCGGCCCGGAGGGTGAACTCCGGTGCGTCATGGGTGAATTTACCGCCGAAGCGGCGGCGAGGGGGAGCAGTGCAGGATTTCGATTTCGTGGGCAGCACGGGTCTGCTGGTGCATGCGGCGGCCATTCTTCAGGTCATCGGTTTTCTGAACCGCCGCCAACTCGTCCTGCGCGGCCTGACCTTGACGGGCAGCCTCGCCTATCTCGCCTACTACTACCTGCACCCCGCCGAGCCGCTGTGGGGCGCCATGTTCTGGAGCGGCGTCCTGGCGCTCGCCAATGCGGTGGGAATCGTGCGCGTCATGCTGGACCGGCGGGCGCACCATCCCAGCATGCGGCACGACTCCTTTCTCAACATCATGAAAGTGCTGTCGCCCGGCGAGTTCCGCCGTCTGATGCAGCTTGCGGAGTGGCGCGTGGCCGAACAGCCCGTGCAGTTCACCCGCGAAGGCGAGGTCGCCCCCAGCCTGTACTTCATTACCGGCGGACAGGTCGAAGTCGGGCGCAACGGCAAGGCCCTCACGCTCGGCCCCGGTGCCTTCATCGGCGAGATCTCCTTCATGCTGGACGGCGCGGCTACTGCCGATGTCTCCGCGCCGGCCGGCACCGAGTACATCGAATGGCCGCGCGAGACACTGCGCAAGGCGATCGGGCGCACGCCGACCTTCGGCACCGCCATGGAACGGCTGTTCAATCAGGAACTGGCCCGCAAGCTGGTGAACTCCTGGGGAACGGCGGCTTAGGGCGGCGGTTTTGTGCGAAAACGCAGGTTGGCCGGACGCGTATAGCCGGAGATGCCCTCACCCGATTTTAGCGAAACCCTGCGTCGTGACGCTGCGCAGATTCCCCGTCAGCTCGATGCGCGCCCCATCATGAAGGCACGCTAGGACACCAAGTCCTTGCGGAAATTCACGTCCGTCGAGCGCGTGTAGCCGGGATGGCGCCCTTCGCCGGTCCTCACGAATCCCAGTGCCATGAAGGTGCGGTGGTTCTCAGTAAGCTCGATGCGCGCCTGCAGTTCCATGGCCTTCAGGCCAAGCCCTTTTGCATAGGCTTCGGCCATTTCGAACATGCGCCGGGCAATTCCCCGCCCGCGCAGGCCCGGCTTCACCGCGATCTTGCCGAGGTAAAGGGCGTCACCCTTTGCCGCAGCAAAAAGACAACCGGCGAGCTCTCCATTCAAGAAGGCAAGCACGAGTTGCTCCTGCGCCGCCTTGGCCGCCAGCTTCGCCGCGTCGAAGGCGTGCAGCGACGACGGCGGGTCGATGCGCCCGTCCATGTAGGCGAAGGATTCGCGCAGCAGCGCCAGCAGACCTTCCCAATCGTCGAAGTCTTCCGACTTCGCGACGACCTCAACGCTTTCGGACGGCCTGTCCAAGGACGTCACGCCGCCAGTTTGGGCCGCGTGTCGATGGCCTGCTGGATCAGCCCCGTGATGCGCTTGCGCTCCTCGCCGACCAGCGGCAGGCGGGGCGCGCGGCAGTCCTCGGTACCGTGGCCGCACATGGCCTGGGCCAGCTTGATGTACTGCACCAGCTTGGGATGGCAGTCGAGGTGCAGCACCGGGGTGAACCAGCGGTAGAGCTCGAGAGCCTCGGCATAGCGGCCCTCGGTCGCCAGCTTCCACAGGCGCAGGGTTTCCTCCGGAAAGGCGTTCACCAGCCCCGCCACGGTGCCGACGGCGCCGAGCACGACCGACTCCATCACCAGGTCGTCGACGCCGCAGAACAGCACATAGCGTTCGCCACAGGCGTTCACGATGTCGGTGAGGCGGCGCGGGTCGTCAGAGGATTCCTTGATGGCGACCAGCATGGGCTCGTCGGCCAGCTCAGCGAACATCTCCGCCGTGATGTCGACGCCATAGACGACAGGGTTGTTGTAGCACATGACCGGCAGGGCCGAAGCGCGCGCCACGCTGCGAAAGTGCGCCATGGTCTCGCGGGCATCGGACTTGTAGACCATGGCCGGCAGCACCATCAGGCCGTCGGCGCCCAGCGCCTCGACATCCTCGGCATAGCGGCAGGCCAGGGCCGTCGTGGTTTCGGCGACACCGGCGATGACCGGCACGCGCCCGGCGGCGGTCTCCACCGCAGCCTTCACCACCGTGCGCTTCTCCTCGGCGGTCAGCGAGCAGTTCTCGCCCACCGTGCCGAGCATCACCAGGCCGTGCACGCCGGCGCGGATCAGCATATCGAGATGCGCCGTGGTGGCCTCCAGGTCGAGGCCCTCCTGTGGGGTGAACTGGGTCGTCGCCGCGGGAAACACGCCCTGCCATTCCACCGTCATCGCTCGCCTGCCTCCATTTGCATTCCGGGTTGCCAGACTCCTAGCATGCCCTTGTCACCGCCGTCGTGGAATCAGCAATGGAATCTTCAGCCGTGCCGCCTGCTCCCGGCCCCCGCCTCGCCGTCCTGGCCGTGGTGACCCGCAACGGCGACGCCGGCCCGCAGGTGCTGCTGGTGCGCCGCGCCAACCCGCCCCAGGCGGGACACTGGGGTTTTCCCGGCGGCAAGGTCGACTGGGGCGAGGACATCGGCCAGGCCGCCATCCGCGAACTGCGCGAGGAGACCGGCCTGACCGGCAGCGACCCGCAGGCTTTCGAGGTCGTCGACCTGGTTGAGGAGCCCCACCACTACCTGCTGGTCGCCGTGCACCTTGCCTGGGCCGGCGGCGCCCCGACAGCCGGCGACGACGCCCTGGAGGCCCGCTGGGTGGGGCTGGGCGCCCTGCCCCGGCCGCTCTGTGCCGACGTCCCCGAAGTGGCCGCCCGGGCCCAGGCCCTGACCGCCTGAGATCCGCCGCATTTGGCGATTTTGGAATGCGTTTCCGGAGTCGCCTTGACGGGGTGCCCCGAATGCCGCTTTAATAGGTTCCAAAGTGGTCATACCAATAGGCCAATAGGCCGACACCGCAAATCAAGGGGAGGCCGGCCAATAGCGCCAGTGGGCAGTCCATAGGACCGCGCAAATCTGCTGCTGAAGGGCCGGAAGGCATTCATGGACCGACGTTTTCAGGAAATTCCGCGCGAGCGCGTGGCCGACCGCATCGCCAGCGAGCTGCTGCGCATGATCTCCAGCGGCGAGCTGGCACCGGGCGAACGCCTGCCCGGCGAGCGCCAGCTGGCCGACATGATGAGCGTGAGCCGCGTCTCCGTGCGCGCGGCCCTGCAGCAGTTGAAGGCGCAGGGCTTCGTCACCGCCGTACAGGGCGGCGGCACCCGCATCACCGCGGCGGCCGACCAGCTCGACTCGGCGCTCGCCCGCCTCGTGCGCGCCAACCGCAACAACCTGCACGACCTCGCCGAGGTGCGCTCGAACCTGGAGGTCTGGGCGGCACGCCGTGCGGCCGAGCGGGCGACCCCGGAGCAACTGGCCGAGATCGAGCGCTGCTTTGCCACCATCATGAGCCCCGACCGGCCGTCGCGCGCCAAGGCGGAGGACGACCTGAACTTCCACCTCGCCATCGCCAAGGCGTCGAACTCGGCCGTCTTCATGCACCTCATGTCGATACTGGGCGACATCCTGGAGCAGATGTTCGCCTTCCACCGCTACAGCCTCTACGCCAGCCCGGCCGACGACCGCCGCTTCATGGAGCAGCACCGGGCGATCTGGACGGCGATTCAGCGCCGCGACGGCGACGCCGCCGAAGAGGCCATGCGCGAGCACCTGAACACCGTGCTGTCGCGCTACGAAGAAGACGAGAACGAGGAGCAGGCGGCTGCACTGGCAGCGCCGCAGGCCGTCGCTCAGGGCTGAGCCCCCAGAGACAGCCGGGGGGCTGAACATGTCCGAGAGCGATCCCGGCGCCCTGTTGCGCCGGCTGTTCGACGCGGCCCTGGCCGCCGCCGATCCGGCCAAGGTCGTGCCGCCCTGCCTGCCCGCACCGCCCAAGGGCCGCACCCTGGTCATCGGTGCCGGCAAGGCGGCCGGCGCCATGGCCCGGGCGGTCGAGGACCATTGGAAGGGCGACCTCACGGGGCTGGTGGTCACCCGCTACGGCCACGCGGTCGCCTGCGAGCGGATCGAGGTGGTGGAGGCCGCACACCCGGTGCCGGACCAGGCCGGGTTGGACGCCGCCCGCCGCATCCTGGAAATGGTCCGCGGTCTCGGCCCCGACGACCTGGTGCTCTGCCTCATCTCCGGCGGCGGCTCGGCCCTGCTCTCCCTGCCCGCCCCCGGCATCACGCTGGAAGAGAAGCAGGCGGTGAACAAGGCGCTGCTGCGCTCGGGCGCCGCCATCGACGAGATGAACTGCCTGCGCAAGCATCTTTCGGCGATCAAGGGCGGACGCCTCGCCGCCGCCGCCGCGCCGGCGAAGGTCGTGAGCCTGCTGATCTCCGACGTACCGGGCGACGACCCGGCGGTGATCGCCTCCGGCCCGACGGTGCCCGACCCGACCAGCTTCGCCGACGCCCTCGCGATCCTCGACAAGTACGGCATCGACGCGCCAGCCGCGGTGCGCGCGCACCTCGAGAAAGCGGCAGAAGAAACCCCGAAACCCGGTGACCCGCGCCTCGCCAACTGCGAGACCCGCATGATCGCGCGGCCGCAGGACTCCCTGGAAGCCGCCGCCGCGGCGGCCCGCGACGCCGGCGTGACACCCGTGATCCTCGGCGACTCCCTGGAGGGCGAGGCCCGCGAGGTGGCACAGGTGATGGCCGGCATCGCGCGCCAGGTGGCCCGCTTCGGCCAGCCGGCCCCGGCGCCCTGCGTGCTGCTGTCCGGCGGCGAGACAACGGTCACCCTGCGCGGCCAGGGCCGCGGCGGGCGCAACGCCGAGTTCCTGCTGGCGCTCACCGTGGCGCTGGAGGGGGCGCCCGGAGAAGGCATGAGGGGCATTCATGCCATCGCCTGCGATACCGACGGCATCGACGGCAGCGAGGACAATGCCGGTGCGCTCTGCGGACCGGACAGCCTGAAACGCGCCGCCGCGGCCGGCCTCGACGCCAAGGCGATGCTGGCCGACAACGACGGCTACGGCTTCTTCTCCGGGCTCGGCGACCTTGTGATGACGGGCCCGACCCTCACCAATGTGAACGATTTCCGGGCCGTGCTGGTAACGGCTGATGCCGTGTCATGAAAAATTCGATTCGGCCGGAACCGAATCCTAGGTAGAGTCTGACCCATGCGACGCCAAAGAAAAGCCAAGATAATCGCCACCCTCGGCCCGGCCAGCTCCTCGAAGGAGATGATCCGCGAGCTGTTCCGCGCCGGCGCCGATGTCTTCCGCCTGAACTTCAGCCACGGCAGCCACGAAGACCACCGCGAGCGCTACGACACCATCCGCGAGATCGAGGCGGAACTGGAGCGCCCGATCGGCATCATGGCCGACATGCAGGGACCGAAACTCAGGGTCGGCAGCCTGAAGAACGGCGAGGTGACGCTGAAAGCCGGCCAGCCCTTTCGCCTCGACCTCGACGAGACGCCCGGCGACGACAAGCGCGCGCCCTTGCTGCATCCGGAAATCTTCGCGGCCATTTCCTCCGGCACCTCGCTGCTGATCGACGACGGCAAGCTGCGCCTCGAGGTACAGGACTGCACGCCGGACTACGCCGAGACGCGCGTGGTGACCGGCGGCAAGCTGCGCGACCATAAGGGCGTGAACCTGCCGGGCGTGATCCTGCCGATCTCACCGATCACCGAGAAGGATCGTGGCGACCTTGAATTCGCTTTGCAGCTCGGCGTCGACTGGATCGCCCTCTCCTTCATCCAGCGCCCGGAAGACCTGACCGAGGCGCGCCGGCTGATCGGCGACCGCGCCGCGATCATGACCAAGGTGGAAAAGCCGGCCGCTCTGGATTGCCTGCCGCAGCTCATCGCCCTGTCGGATGCCGTCATGGTTGCGCGCGGCGACCTGGGCGTCGAGATGCCGCCCGAGACCATCCCAAGCCGCCAGAAGCTGATCATCAATGCCTGCCGCCTTTCCGGCGTACCTGTCGTGGTGGCCACCCAGATGCTGGAGTCGATGATCTCCGCCCCCGCGCCGACACGTGCCGAGGCCTCCGATGTCGCAACCGCGGTCTACGACGGCGCGGACGCGGTGATGCTCTCGGCCGAGTCCGCCGCCGGCAAGTACCCGCGCGAAGCCGTCACCTTCATGGACAACATCATCCGTTCCACCGAGGCGGACCCGGCCTACCGCGGCATTCTTCATGCCCGTGACGGCGAGCCCGAGGCGACCGGCGCCGACGCGATCTCCGCCGCGGCCTCGCAAGTCGCCACGACATTGTCGACGGCGGCCGTGGTCACCTACACGATGTCCGGTTCTACCGCGCTGCGCGCCGCGCGCCAGCGCCCCAGCGTACCGATCATGGTGCTGACCAACGAGCTGCGCACGGCGCGGCGCCTGGCGGGCCTCTGGGGCGCCCACTGCGTGCTGACCGATGACGTTTCCAACACCCAGGAAATGGTCGAAAAGGCCTGCCGCCTCGCGGTGCGCGAAGGCATCGCCAATCTCGGCGACACCCTGGTGATTACCGCGGGCGTGCCCTTCAAGACGCCGGGCACCACCAACATGCTGCGCATCGCCCGCGTCGAATACTGAGGCCGCGCCTCCGTGCCGCCGAAGCCCGCCAGCCGCCTGAGCGAAACCTACCTGGAGCTGCGTGGCGACGGCAGTGTGGCAGACATCGCGCTGACACCCGAGTTCTGGCCCGATCTCATGTCCGGCAAGCGGCAGGTCGACGGCCGGCTGATTATGAGCTTCGCGCTGGCCGAAGACATGGGCCATTGGGAAATGCATCCGGCGGGCGACGAAATCCTGCTGGCGCTTTCCGGGCGCATGACAGTCGTGCTGCAGGGCGATCCCGATGAGAGCTTCGCGTTGAAGGCCGGCGAGGCCTTCGTGGTGCCGCGCGGACGCTGGCACCGCCTGAACGTCATCGAACCCGGGGAAGTGGTCTTCATGACGCCCGGCGAAGGCACCGAACACAAGCCGCTCTAGGGCGTTTCCCGCTCAGATCTCGCGGTCGTGCAGAATCTTGCGCAGGTGCGCGGCGTTCAGCGCCGCGGAGGTCAGGTTGGGGTGGATGGCCAGCGCCGCCTCGAAAGCCTTCAGTGCGCGTTTTTCATCCTCGAGCTTCACGTAGACCAGCCCCTGACCGGCGAGCGCCCCGAAGTGGCGCGGCTCGAGTTCCAGAGTCTTGGAGATGTCGGCCAGCGAGTCGGCGTAGTTTCCCATCAGGTAGTGCACCGTGGCCCGCTTGTTCCAGCCCTCCGCGAAGCCCGGCGCGATCAGCACCATCTGGTCGAACTTGTTCAGTGCATGGGCATAGTCGCCGCGCGACATGGCGTCGACCCCCTGCTCCATGAGCCCGCGCACCGCGCCGTCGTCTGATTGAATCCAGATGCGCCAGATCTGCCCTTCCAGCGCCTGGGCCTCGCCCGGACCCGGCGCTTCCAGCAGGCGGTGGAAGAGGTCGTCGAGACGGGCATCGTTCTGGTCGGCCCGCAGCGGTGCCGTAAGGCAGAGTGCGATGAGAATTGCGATCGCTGTGATTGGCAGGCGTCTCATTCTGTGGATTATGGGGCAAAGTACCGCACGGCCAAAGCGCCCGCGAAAGTTCATTGGATCACAATTCATTGAGACCCGGTTTCCCGGGAGCATCCTGCAGTTCCGGGCACCGGGGCCGCCCCGCCGGGGCTATGGCACGAAGATTTTGGAGGGGACTCACCGCATGGCCGCCGCAGGCTACTTCCCGGCCGACTATGCCGAGGCGCGCCGCCGCTTCTCGACCGCCGCCCAGGCTGCCGGCGCCAGGCTCTTCACCTACGATCATCCGGCGCTGGGGCCGCAGGGCGACGCGCTGGCGACTGAGGTCGCCTGGCGCGGCCGGCCGGACGCGGAGTCCGTGCTGGTGACCATCTCCGGCACCCACGGCGCCGAGGGCTTCTGCGGCAGCGGTGTGCAGACCGGCTGGTTCGAGAGTGGCCTTGCCGCCGGGCAGCACGATGACATCGCCTATATGGCGGTGCACGCCATCAATCCGCACGGCTTCGCCTGGCTGCGCCGGGTCACCGAGGATAACGTCGACCTGAACCGAAACTTCGTCGACTTCACGGGCCCGCTGCCGGAGAACCCGGGCTATGAGGAACTGGCCGAGGCGCTCTGTCCGCCGACATGGGACGACGCCACCATCGCGGCGACCCGCGAGGTGCTGGCCGCCTACGCCGAGGCACACGGCACCGCCGGTCTGCAGGCCGCCGTCACCAACGGCCAGTACAGGCATCCCGACGGCATCTTCTTTGGCGGCGCGGCGCCGACCTGGTCGCACCGCATCCTGAAGGACATCTTGCGGCGCCACCTCGGCCAGGCCCGGCGCGTCGCCGTGATCGACTACCATACGGGCCTCGGCCCGCGCGGCCACGGCGAGCGGATCTGCCCGGCGCTGCCCGGCACGCTGGAGATCGCCCGCGTCGCGGAGTGGTACGGCGACGACTTCACCTGCCCGGCGCTGGGCACCTCCTCGGCGACCGAGATCCGCGGCTTCAACGTGATCGGCATGGCCGAGGCCCTGCCCCGGGCGGAACTGACCGCCATCGCCCTGGAGTACGGCACCCTGCCCAGCGAGGAGGTGAAGCTGGCCCTGCGCGCCGACAACTGGCTGCACCTGCACGGCGACACCGCGACGGCCAAGGGGCGCGCCATCAAGGCCCAGCTGCGCGAGGCCTTCTATCAGGATGCCGACGACTGGAAAGAGCAGGTCTGGGACCGCGCAGTGGAGACCCAGCGCCTGGCCCTGGCAGGCCTCGGCGGAAGCTGATTCCCGCGCCGCGATGCGCTAGACTTCCGCCATGTCGAGGGCAAGAAACCTGCTGCCGCTTGCGCTTGCCGTCGCCGTCGCCCTGCCGGCCGGCGCGCGGGCTGAAGGCGATGCCGTCAAAGGGCGGCAGATCGCCGTCGACCACTGCTCACGCTGCCACGTGGTTCCCGACCACAATCCCTATGGCGGCATCGACAGCACGCCCTCCTTCCGCCTGCTGGCGCGGCGCGACGACTATCTCGAGCGTTTCCAGACTTTCTACGCGCGGCGACCGCATCCGGTCTTTGTGCGCGTGCCCGACGTGCCGCCGCCGACCGAAGATCCGGCTTTCGTGGCGACTTTCGAGATCTTGCCGCGGCAGATCGAAGACCTCATCGCCTACGTCGAGCAGGTCAGGGCGGCGCAGTAGCGCTGCGGTCAGACTGCCAGCTTGGCCAGCGCTGGCGGCGTCGGCCCGCCGGTCGCCCAGTCGAGCAGTTCCACGGTGTGGACGACGGGAATCGCGGTGCCGCCGGCGATCTGCGTCATGCAGCCGATGTTGCCGGTGGCGATGACGTCGGGCAGCGTACTTTCGATGTTGGCCACCTTGCGCGCCTGCAGGCGCCCGGCGATCTCCGGCTGCATCAGGTTGTAGGTCCCCGCCGAGCCGCAGCAGAGATGCCCCTCCGGTACCTCCTTCACGGTGAAACCCGCCGCCGTGAGCAGCGCCTTGGGCTCGCGGCGAATCTGCTGGCCGTGCTGCATGGAGCAGGCCGAGTGGTAGGCGACGGTGAGCTCGCGCGGCGGCGTCACCTGCTCGAGGCCGAGGCCGTCGAGAAACTCGGTGATGTCCTTGGTGAGAGCGGAGACCTTCGCCGCTTTGTCCTTCCACTCGCCGTCCTCGCGCAGCATGAAGCCGTAGTCCTTCACGGTCGTGCCGCAGCCAGAGGCGTTGATGATGACAGCATCGAGTCCCTCGCCGTCCAGCTCACGAGTCCAGGCGGCGATGTTGGCGCGGGCGGAGTCGAGGGCCGGCTCGGTCTTGCCCATATGGTGAACCAGGGCGCCGCAGCAGCCGGCGCCCCTGGCGACGACGACCTCGACACCGTGACGGGTCAGCAGGCGCACCGTCGCCTCGTTGATCTCCGGCGCCAGCACCTTCTGGGCGCAGCCGGTCATCAGCGCGGCGCGGGCGCGCCGCGCGCCCTCGGCCTTGAAGACCTGCGGCTTGTCGACCCCGCTGGGCGCGCGCACCTCGGCTGGCGCCATGGCGAGGAGACCTTTCAGGCGCCCGGGCATGAGGCCGGCCAGGGGCTTGGCAAAGAAAGCGCCGAGCAGCGCCAGGCGGAAGCGCGTGGGATGGGGCAGCACGAAGGCGAGCAGCCAGCGCAGGGCGCGGTCCGGCAGCGGACGGCGATAGGTTTCCTCGATATTGGTGCGGGCATGGTCGACCAGGTGCATGTAGTGCACGCCGGAAGGGCAGGTCGTCATGCAGGACAGGCAGGAGAGGCAGCGGTCGATGTGCTTCACCACCCTGGGCGAGGCCGCACGGTCGTTCTCCAGCATGACCTTGATCAGGTAGATGCGCCCGCGCGGACTGTCGAGCTCATCGCCCAGCAAAGTGTAGGTCGGGCAGGTCGCCGTGCAGAAACCGCAGTGCACGCAGTTGCGCAGGATGCGCTCGGATTCCGCGACGTCGGGATCGGCGAGCTGGGCCAGGGTGAAGTTGGTCTGCATCTGGCGCTCTACAATCCTGCGTACATGCGGCCGGGGTTGAGCACCCGGTTGGGGTCGAAGCTATCCTTCACGCGCTGGCTGAGCAGCGCGGAAGCGGCATCCTGCGGCTGGAACACCGCCGCGGCGGCACGCAGCTCCAGCGGTGCGCGGACCAGCGTGGCGTGGCCGCCGGCGGCGGCCACGGCGTCGCGCACCTTGGCGGCACCGGCATCCGCGCCGTTCAGCGGCACGGACAGCCAGATCAGCCCGCCGCCCCAGTCGTAGAAGGCCTCACCTTCTCCGATCGCCGCCACCACGCCCGGTCCGTCCGAGGGGGCGACGGAGAGGCGCCAGACGGCGTGATCCCGGTCACCGACGAAGGGGCGCACGTCGCGCAGTTCGCGCCAGAAGGCCCGCGAGTTATGGCTGTGCAGTTCCTCCGTCGCACCGAGGTCGGCCAGTTCGCGACGCAGCGCGGCGCAGCGGTATTCCACCGAGGGCCCCGGCCCTTCCAGGCGCAGGGCGGTCACCGCAGCGCCGGCCCGGGCGACGTAGGAGACTTCGGAACGCGCGGCGGGCGCGGCCGGCAGATGGGCGGCGCCGGAGACCTCATGGGGCGAGCCGAGCGCCCGGGTCATGGCGGCAAGCGCCCGCGTATCGTCGAGGCCGAACAGCAGCACGGTGTAGGTCTTTTCCGGTCGCGGCAGCACCTTCACCGTCACGTCGGTCATCACGGCGAGGGTCCCGTAGGAGCCGCAGAGCAACTTGCAGAGATCGTAGCCGGTGACATTCTTCACCACGCGGCCGCCCGACTTGAAGAGCTCGCCGCGTCCCGAGGCCGCCTCGACACCGAGAAAATGGTCGCGCGCCGCGCCGGCCTTGATGCGCCGCGGGCCGGAGAGATTGCAGGCCAAGACACCACCGATGGAGGCCGCGCCGGCCTCGCCCCCGAGC